>JAUNEH010000062.1:0-10127 GCA_030525665.1 Ruminococcus sp. | reverse complement strand
GGTAGCCGTAATCAGCGACGGAATGGGTACAGGCGGACGTGCGGCTGTGGACTCAAACATGGCGGTAAGCATTCTTAAGAAGCTAATCGAAGCAGGACTTTCCTTCGACAGTGCTCTGTCGGTTATAAATGCCTCGCTTATGGTAAAGTCTGAGGACGAGTCACTTGCTACTCTTGATGTTGTAGATATAAACCTTTTCAGCGGAAAAACCACCTTTTTCAAAGCAGGTGCACCCCTTACCTTTATAAAACGCGGCGGAAGGGTTTTAAAGAGGGAAAGTCCGTCTCTGCCCGCAGGAATTTTAAACGAGGTAAAATTTGCCAAGTCAAGCCTCACCCTTCACCATGGCGACAGGATTCTTATGGTGTCTGACGGAGCCTTGTTTGCAGATGACAACTGGATATTAGAAATGCTTAAGGGATGGAATGAGGCAAGCGCCAAGGATTTCGCATCCTTAGTTATAAATGAGGCAATAAAACGCCGTAATGACGGCTATGACGACGACATTACGGCGATTGCGATAAATATTATTGATTTGGCGGCTTAATCAAGCAGACTGCTTTCTTCAAGCTCTTTAATGAATTTTTCAAGGTCTGCTTTGGCGGTAGCTTCGTCTACCTCGTACTCTGCAAGCATAGCCTTTAAAACTGTATCAAAGTCGGTTTCTGTTTCAAGCTGGTTCCACAAAAATGCCCCGACACTGTTAAGGTTTATCATACCGTTAAAATCAGCTACGGCACTGCCTACAGGCACAACAACAAAGGTGTCGGCTACTTTTCTAAGCATATAGTTTTCTTTAATTTTCACGTTAAAAACTCCTTTTACCTTTTTGTACGATTATACTTTAAAAACATAAAATTAATTAAAAGTGGGATAAAACGACGTTTTTCTGGTAAAATCTGTAACAAATATATCGTGTAAGGGTTTGTTGTGCAAGAAATCGGCAAGCTTGGTAGATATTTGGCTTTGGTTGGTTAGTTTATGTTTTGCACCGTTCCGATAAATAAGGGCAGGCTATATTCATTTTCGACAACCATAAATAAGAAGGGTCGGTTAAAAGTCAGAGTTTCGAAACCCTCTGAAGGTGAAGCAGAGTCTTTCATAACCACAGCACTTGCCGAGCCTGCTTCGGTGCCTTCGGGAGTTAGCTTTAGGAAGCTTTCTTGCAAAAGGTCTGACACAAAAAGTCCCTCGGACATTGTAAGCGAGTCAAAGTTTGCTTCGCCAGAAAGCATAAGCTCAGCACCCATAGACTTAACTATGTCTGTAAGGCTTAGCTTTGTGCGAAGCTCAAACTGAGGAATGTGTGCTTCGCACCTGCTTACTCCGCTTGCAGACTCAAAAAGCTTTTCAAGCTTTGCACCTGAAAGAGAGCTTACGTATTCCTCAAGGCTTATATCTTCATTGGGAAGAATTGCCACGAATTTGCAGGGAGTGTTCTTGTAGCTTTTTACAAAGCCTTTGGCGTCATTTGCCTCTAAAAGCATTTCGTTTGATGTCATAAAGTCGGCTTGTTCTTCGCCTTTGGTGCCGTAAAAAACACCCGAGCTTATATTTTCGCTTCCGTAGGGTGTTACCCATTGGTCGTTAAAAAGCAATGTGTTAATAAGGACCGCGGCGGTGTCTGCAGAAAGATTGGCTACCATATCCTTTATTTCGCCTTCGGTGTTTTTATTAATCCAGCTGTTAATTTTATGGGCACCGTCACTGTCTAAATTTTCGCGGAAAACCTCGGCATCATAGTAGTTTACAATTGTCTGCAAAAACTGTGACTTAACGGAATATTCGTCGCGAAGCCATAGTGAGTTGGTGGTATTGACATAGCCGTCTTCGTTATTTAGTGCCTTTACTCTTGAATTAAGATAATGAATAAAGGTGTTGATTTCAGAAATGCTCAGGTCTTGTCCCAACACCCTCTCAAGCTCCTTAAGGGTTTTACCGCTTGCACCGTTTGAGGTCATGCAAAGAGCTGTGTAAAGTGATAAGGGAGACAGCACACAGCTTTCGTCCTCGCTTGCGTTTACAAGGAGGCTTGCTGAAAAATCCATATAGCTTTCGGCGAATTCGGCGTAGTTTTCGGGGGTAATTTCTTCGTCCGAATAGAAATTGTACTCAGGCACAGCGTCAGAGCGTGAGTATCCGGCGGTCAGACTTTGGCTTTCGGGAGTGCAGCAACAAAGAGTAGTACAAAGTGCAGACAGTATAAAGCATAAAAGAACCTTAAAACGTTTCATAAAAAATCCTCCACGATTTTATATATGTTATTATAATTCAAAACCCGTACTCTTTCAACCAAGAAAGGCTGAAATCTTTGTGAATTTGCTGTACGCAATAAAATTACTTGCGTTTTTACTTATAAGTTAAGCTTAAAAGTTGTTTAATTTGTTAGGTTTACCACTTTATTTTTTTAAAAAGATATTGTATCATATCCTTGGTTTGTTTTAATATTTATAAATATACGACAGGATGAGGGATATATGAAAAGTTTTAGTAAGGAGCACCCCGTTAAACGTAGCATTTGCTTAGTGCTTTGTGTTATAGCGGCTGTTTCTCTGGTGCTGGGTGCCTGCGATGAGGATAAGCCTCAGGGCGGTGCCACAGCCGACAGCTCGGTTATAGATACCCAGAGCTTTACTTTTGCATCAGGTGTTACCATAGCAGGTGTCGACATAAGCGGTATGAGCTTTGATGCTGCCTTTCAGGCTGTGGAAGAAAAAGCAGAGGCAAGTATTAACGATTTTACCCTTAAGGTTAAGGCTGAAGAAAACGAGTATGAATATAAAAAAGCCGATTTCAAATGGATTTTTGATATCGAAGGGGCGTTGATGGAGGCTGCAGAGCGCTGCGAAAATACAGCAGAAGAAACTCTGACAGGCTATAGCTCCAGCCTTTCTGTTCAGGTTGACGAGGCTTCTGTTGCTGAAATTGTCGATGCAATCGCAAAAGAGGTCGACGTAGCGGCTGTTGACTCTACTTTTTCCGTTGACGGCGACAACGTTAAAATATCAAGAGAAAAAGCCGGCAGACAGCTTGACAAAGCTGACCTTACAGAAAAAATTGCCACAGAGGTGCCGACTCTTACTTGGGGCACCAGAACTACAGCTACAGTTGAGGCTGTAGTAAGCGAAGTTGAGCCTGAGCGTAAGTTCGAGAGCTTAGACGGCAACATTAAGCTTATTTCTACATATTCCACATGGTCAACAAATACCGCCGACGGCAATCATAATATGATGATTGCACTGGAAGCTTGCAACGGCTCTGTTATTAACCCCGGCGAGGTGTGGTCTTTTAATGCCTGTACAGGTAACTCTAACCTTACCTCTTTAGGCTACCGACCTGCAACCGTTATTGTTAACGGCAAGTTTGAGCAGGGTATCGGCGGCGGACTTTGCCAGTCCAGCTCTACAATTTACAACGCCGCAATTCTTGCAAATATGACAGTCGAGGAAAGATATTGCCATCAGTACCAGTCAGCCTACGTTCCTGCAGGTCGAGATGCTACAATTGACTATCCTTACCTTGACCTTAAGCTTTCCAATCCCACAGATTACCCCATGTATATGCAGTGCTACATGGAAGGCACAAAGCTTACTGTAAATATTTACGGTTGGGATGACCCTGCCTTTGACTATATCGATATCGAAAGCTCTGTTCACAGTGCAACAGAAGAAGGCTACAAGGCTTCCGCATGGAGGGTTTACTACCTTGACGAAGAAGAAATCGGCAGAGAAGAGCTTCACTCTTCTTGGTACGATTATCCCGATGACGATGAGGACGAGACCACAAAGGCTACAAAGCCTAAGGAAACCAAGCCAAAGGCAACTAAGCCTAAAGCAACAAAGCCCAAGGCTACCGAGGCACCCCAGACAAAGCCTGCACAAACTCAGCCTGCAACTACACTTCCTTCTGACCCTGTAGAGGAAACAACAGCCCCGAAGTCTACCGAAGCAACCGAGGCAACATCTCAGAATGAGGAGCAGATTGCAACTGCAACAGTACATTTCTAAAGATAAAGAAAGCCGCCGTTTGGCGGCTTTTTTATAAGTGCAGATTGCATAGTGAAACTAAAATGTCGGTGGCGGTACGCTACTGATAGGAGTGATTATAATATGAGCAAAAAATTAGGTTTGGTTTTAGGTTCGGGCGGTGCACGCGGAGTAGCACACGTTGGTTTTATAAAAGCCTTGGAGGAAGAGGGAATAAAACCTCATTGTATTTCAGGAAGCTCGGCAGGTTCTATTGTCGGTGCCTGTATGGCTATGGGCATGAAAGCCGACGACATTATGAATGAAGTAAGAAGCTTAAAGGCAAGTGAGGTGCTTTACGGAGTGCCTAATTTTAATCGAAGCGGACTTTTTTCAACCCGAGGAGTTCATAGAAAGCTTAACTCTTTTTTCAGAAGAAAGCGGATTTGCGATTTGGACATAGAGTTTTGCTGTGTTGCCACTGACCTTTTAAAGGGCGAAAGCAAGGTTTTTTCAGGCAGAAGCTTTGTTGTACCTGCGGTGGTGGCAAGCTCCTGTATTCCTGCACTTTTCGAGCCCGAGGTAATAGGCACAGTGCAGTATGTTGACGGCGGCGTTACTTCGCGACTTCCCGTTGAAGCCATAAGACGCTTCGAACCCGAGGTGGTGGTTGCGGTGGACGTGTTTGCCGAAAGCGGCGAAACGAAGGAGTACAAGAGTGCCCTAAGCGTGCTTTCGCGAGCCATTGATATAATGGACAGAAATTACACAAAGGCAAAAACCCGTGAAGAGAATCCCGACTTGCTTATTACGCCCGATTTAGGTAATATGTCGCAGTATACCTTTAAGGAGCTTGACTTTGCATTTGAGCAGGGCTATAAAGCTGGCAAGGAGAATATAGAGAAAATAAAAGAGCTTATTGGTTAAATCGAAAATTTAACGCGATATCTGCCTTGCAAGTATTGTGTTGGTGCTACCATTCGATTATATTTGAAAAATTTTAATGAAACGTTTACAGTAGGGGTGGATACCATCTTCCCTATAAATAAACCAACCCGCCGTTAATGGCGGGTTTTGTGTTTTTATGAACCTATCCAAAGGCGAATTGCCCACAGGTGGCTAACCTGCGAATTACCCATCGTGGCAAAGGTATGGCGGCGGCTCCAAGGGGAAGAGGAGCCGCCACCTTTTTATGAAAAAGCCTTATGACTATAAGGGCGATTAGTAACAAATCAGGGCATAGGTGTTTTCTGCCTGTATTTGAGAAACCGCCCCCACATCTTGTTTTGCTACTTCGATAAGCATATACTGATAACAGGTTGCATCTTCGTGAGTGTCAACATAGCGGTGTACGGTAAGGCTGTTGCCAAGGATGCTTACGCCTGCAACGAGCTGAGGGTCGGCGACGCGGTCGGCAATAACTATAACAGCCTTGTCTTTAAAATATTCGTCGGAAAATTTTTCGTCGGGCTCAAAGGGGCCTACGGTTTCGGTTATTTTTGCAAGAACCCTTTTAAGCTCGGTGCGGCTTCCGACGATGGTGTTAACGGGGGTGTCGCTTGCCGAGATAACCTCGCTGATTTCAAGCACAGTATAGTCAATATTTTTGCGGTCAAGACCTGCAATGTGCTTTTGAATTGCCGTTGCGTCTTTGATGTTCATTTTTCTGTCGCAGTTAAAGTCACCTATATAGGTAGGAACATTTTCTTCTTCGTTCCACATAAAGCCGTCGATTTCGTTGTTTTTGATTTCCTCTAAGCCTGCAAGGTGCTTCTGAATAAGGGTTGCATCCTTAATGTTAAGCTTTCTGTCGTAGTTTACGTCGCCTAAAAGCTCGCCTATACCGCCTTCGGTAAAGACGCTGTCAATACCCTCAAGCTTCATTTGAAAGGCTTCTTCCAAAGAGTAAATCTCGTTTGTTTTCGGCAGATAAATCAGGTAGCCGAAGGTGGCAGGAAAGTAGTGGTTGTAGCTTCTTAAAATGTAATCGCCTAAAAGCTCGGCGGCAAACATTGGACCTGCTTCATTTGTGTGTGCTTTAATCAGCACATAGTCGGGGGTAGCTTCACCGCTTTCGTTAGGTGCAGAAAAATATTCGTATCCCTCGTGGTAGCTGCTAAGCCAGCCTTCGCCAGTGCCGGGATCTTCTTCGGGAATATTTAGAAGAGCGAGAACCTTGTCTTTATAGTGGGGGGTAATATCTATAAAAGCTAAATGGTGTTCTCTTGCGTATGCTTCGGCAGCGGTGCCGCCATAGCCTCTGATTGTTACAGGGGTTCCCGGGGCATATCCGCCGTCGGGTAGCATTTCGCCGTCGTTGTCGATGTAGTTGTCTTCATAACCTATAGAGAAAAGCCCCATGTCAGTTACAGATGAGGGAATGGTAATGGTGGTAAGGTTGGGACAATTTTTGAAGACGCCTTCGCCCAGAGATGTGACGCCCTCCGGTATGATAACCATTTCAAGCAGAGGACAGTCACTGAAGGCATAGTCGTCTATATGTGTAACAGTATTTGTAATAATAACTTCTGTGATATTAGTGCCGGAAAAACCGCTGTTGGCAATTTTGGTAACAGTGTAGCTGTCTAAAGTTTCTGGGATGGTAATTCTACCGGTTAAAGATGTGTCGGTGCTGCCAACTTCAGCGGTCCCTTCGTTTAACGGTTTCAGCCATAAGTCGCCGCAGTTAATTATATGCTGTGCAGAAGCGGGAATTGTAAAAGCTATACTTAAAATTAAAGTCAGTATTAATGCTAAGGATAATATTTTTTTCATATCAATGCTCCTTTCTTGAATATTAGTTTACCTTAAGGCTGTAAGAAAACTCAATGTTTGTGCCGCCAACGGACTGATTGTTTTCGTAAAGGGGTAGGCCGTATTGGTTGTGAATAGAGTCGAGAGTTACGTCAAGATTCATATCGCCGCCGCCCACAACCATAAAATCAAAGGTAAATAAAAGCTTTTTTTCCTTAAAATCTATGCCGTCCTGGTCATAAGGATAAAGCATTATTTTTCCCATGTCGTAAGAGTCGTTGTTGTAGCCGTAGTATTTAAGGTTGTTGCGGGGAAGATTAGGAAGATGTGCCTTAAACCATTCTTCCTTTGTGTCCTTGTCAAGGGGAGCTACGGTTATGATGTCGGTGTCATAACGTACAGTTGCAGAAATTCGGTTAAATACTGTAGAGCAGTAAAGCTCGGCTGTTAGGGTAATTGTATCACCAACCTGTGCCTCGTAGGTTTTACCGCCTAAGGTAATCTGTGCGTCTGTGCGGGGTGCGGTCGTTGTAGGCTCGGGAATAGGATTGTTTTCAAAATCCTCAAAATCAGGGTCATTAATGGCAATTCCTGCGATGTGTTTCTGAATATCCGTAACGTCGCGGATGTTTGTTCTTAAGTCTTTGTTAAAGTCAGAAATACGTGCTTCAAAGTCTTCTTCCTCGCCGAAACCGCTTACGTAATCATTAAGAGGTTCAAGCTCAGCAAGGGCTTTCTGAATACGGGTGGCATCGCGGACATTTATTTTGCCGTCGTCATTTACGTCGCCTCTGAGCTGTCCCAGACCGTATTCTTCAAACACAGCCATAATGTTTGGGATATTTTCTTCGTAAGCTTCGGTAAGAGTCAGCACCCGCATATCATCGGTGGTTATGATATGATATCCGAAAATATAGGGGTAGTAGATATTGTAACACTGCAAAAGGTAATCACCGAACTGACCTGCAGAGTAAGCAGGTGAGCAGATGTTGTCGCCTGCAAAGATAAGAACGTAATCGGGCTTTGCTTCGTCCTCACTGCTTTCGTAGTATGAATAAAGCTTATAGTACATGTACGTGCCGCCGCCGTCATCCCAGCGAAGGTCCTGAAGCTCGTTGTTTTCATAGTAGTGAAGTCCGTATACAAGCTCGTAGGGTTTTGGGGTGTAAGAGTCAATGTCAAACCAAGTGTCCTCGGCACGCCACATTACCTGCTCTAAGTCCTGACCATGGTAAGATGCACCTACGCCCTGCATATCGCGGACCTTTAAAAGCTCTGACTTGGTAACGTAAACAAGCATATATCCTCGTTGTTCGCTGGCAAAAATAAGCTTGTCGTCGGGATGGGTAAAGTGCTCGTTAAAAAAGGCGATGTTTTGTGCTTTGATGTCTTCAAAGCCTGCTTTGACGTACCGGTAGTAATCGTTAAACAGCTGTGCATCAAGCTCTGCTGTGTAGGCTCTTGTGTCAAGCAAAAGGTCGTTTGCCTTGACCCACGAGGGGTAGTTGTAAATAACTTTTTCATTGATGTCGCTTATCATAACGGTGTAGTAGGCACATTCGTCATCTTCAAGCTTTGCCACAGCATCAAGAAACAATTGCTCGTGATAGCTGACACCAAATGCAGGGGTTATGGAAATGCCTGCAATAATTATCAGAGTCAACATTAATGATAATAGCTTTTTCATATGTATTCTCCTTTCTTTACGGAAGGTTTTTGGCTTTTCACTTATTAGACGTAAATTTAAAAAAATCCTCACACTAAATTTTAGGCATTTTTGCAAAAATTTGAATATTTGGGTAAATGAATAAATTTTAAGGGTATGCTTTGTTTAATCTGACAAAGAAATTCAAACAAAAACAGGAAGGCACACCTTTGCCTTCCTGCACAGATTACTTGCTGTTTACAAAATTTTTAATAGCCTCAAAGCTTTTGTCTGAGATGTCATGCTCGATTTTGCAGGCATCCTCGGCGGCGGTGTCTTCGTCAACACCTAAGTTTATGAAAAACTGAGTAAGAATTGTGTGACGCTCGTACATTTTCCCGGCAACACGCTTGCCCTCGTCGGTAAGGGACAGAAAACCGTCGCTGTCCGCAACTACATAGCCGCCCTGCTTTAAAAGTCCTACTGCTCTGCTTACACTGGGCTTAGAGTAACCCATGTACTCGCCTACGTCGATAGAGCGTACCGCCTTGCCTTTTTTAGAAAGTATGTAAATGGTCTCAAGGTACATTTCGCCTGATTCCTGTAAATGCATAATTTGTCCCTCCGCAAAGTATAATTAATGGGGATAAATATAGTATACCACAAAATAAAAAAATTTCAATAATGAATAAATCCTGCACAATCTTACTTTAAAAAATCTGCTCAATATGTGTAAACCCTGCCGAAAAATGTAATTTTTTGGAAAAATTGAACCCTCAAGTATTGACAAACAGCTTTTTATGTCTTATTATATGTTGTGGTTAGCGAAAGCTAACTTTTTAAAGACATATTGGTTAGCGTAGGCTAATTTATTAGTAGAGAGGGTTTTATATGATGCCTTTGGTTTTTGCTTCTGTAGGCGAAGAAAACATCATAAAGAAAATCGGCGGTTCCCCGGACGTTAAGCGTCACCTTGAAAATTTAGGTTTTGTGCCCGGCGGTGCGGTGACTGTCATTAACACAATCGGCGGCAACCTTATTGTAAATGTTAAGGAAGCAAGAGTTGCAGTAAGCAAGGAAATGGCACAGAAGATTATGGTCTGATGTGCGTTACTTATACTTATAAATTTAATTAGGAGGAAGAGTATGAACACTCTGAAAAGTGCCAAGGTAGGCCAGAGCGTTAAGGTTAAGAAGCTTCATGGCGAGGGTCCTGTTAAGCGCAGAATTATGGACATGGGCATTACCAAGGGCGTGGAGATTTACATTCGTAAGGTTGCTCCTTTGGGCGACCCTGTAGAGGTTACTGTTCGTGGCTACGAGCTTTCTTTGCGTAAGGCTGACGCCGACATGATTGAAATTGAGTAATCTTATATCCTATGTTTTATGCGGAGCGAAGGCTCCAAAAAATTTGAGGTTTAGTTAGCGGTTGCTAATTAAGAAAGTGAGGAAAAATTATGCAGCTCAGAATTGCTCTTGCAGGTAATCCCAACTGTGGCAAGACTACTCTGTTTAATACCTTGACAGGTGCCAACCAGTACGTTGGTAACTGGCCCGGTGTTACAGTTGAGAAAAAAGAGGGTAAGCTTAAAAAGCACGGTGACGTTACTGTTACCGACCTTCCGGGTATTTACAGCCTTTCTCCCTATACACTGGAGGAAGTGGTATCCCGCAGCTATCTGGTTACGGAAAAGCCGGATGCCATTCTCAATATCGTGGACGCCACCAATATTGAACGCAATCTGTATCTGACCACCCAGCTT
>JAUNEH010000061.1:0-10133 GCA_030525665.1 Ruminococcus sp. | reverse complement strand
TTACCCAATCTCAACTACGCTTCATCTTCTAATCCTTTATTCAGTTTTCAGGGTGCAGACAACCAAATGCACCATTAGCTCAGTTGGTAGAGCACCTGACTCTTAATCAGGGTGTCCCGGGTTCGAGTCCCTGATGGTGCACCAATACGGCTCGTTGGTCAAGCGGTTAAGACACCGGCCTCTCACGCCGGTAACGGGGGTTCGATTCCCCCACGAGTCACCATTTTAGGTATTTACTGCATAATGTTCGCAGTTTGTACATATACTATAGTTGGTGTTGATGACGCAGAGGGTACACCTGTTCCCATTCCGAACACAGAAGTTAAGCTCTGTAGTGCCGAAGATACTTGGCTGGCAACGGCCTGGGAAAATAGGAAGATGCCAACATATATATTCCTCCATAGCTCAGTCGGTAGAGCACTCGGCTGTTAACCGAGTTGTCGTTGGTTCGAGTCCAACTGGGGGAGCCAGATAAAAGACACGCTGCTGCGTGTCTTTTTTTATATAAAAAATCCAATATGTGAAGAAATTTTATGTATTGCTACAAAATAACAGTTAAATCTTACAAAATTATTGATTTCTTGTAAATTTAATGTAATAATTATGGTGTTAAGTGGTTTATTTAACTGCTTACTGATTTTGAATGGATTGTGTGATAATATAATTATTTTCTTGTGGGGTGAAAAATCTATGGCCAAAGAAGACCCTTTTTCAAAAAGTAGTTTAAGGGTACTAAATAAACATCAAAGGACTGAAGAAAATGAATGTCAAGGGAATGATACTAATCATAAAACTTTACCAGAAATTGAATATGAAAAACAAGTTGTTAAGTTGGAGTTTGAAAAGAGAAAAAATGAAAACCAATTGAGCGCGGAAAAGAGAAGCATGATACATAAAGATATCCTTTTTGCCGTTATGTGTTTAGTTTTTGTAGGATGTATTGTTTTTCTTATTGTTTCTTTTTTTGCTAATGGATGCCAGTTATCACAGGGTTTATTTCCTGTGTTCGGCTGTTTATTAGTATCGATGATGTATTTACTATTTACTTTTATTAAAAAGCCAGATAGTAGAAACAACAAGAGTGAGAAGTTTTCTTTCTCTGAAATTATTATGTTTATTATTAAAAAGATTTTTGATAAGTAATGTGGTTGTTTTTTGACATTCTATGTGGAGCAGATGTACATGTTTGATGTACATCTGTTCTATTATATTTAAATATCTTGTTTAAACTGAGAATTATAAATTTTAATTTGTAATTATAATAGATAGTTGTGTGTTTTTATATTATGTTTTCCATTGACTACAACACGTAAATTTGATAAAATCATCATATGTTTTGAAATTAGGTGATTCTATGGAACAACGTGAACGCTTAGGCAGTCGCTTGGGGTTTATTCTTTTAAGTGCCGGCTGTGCTATTGGTGTGGGAAATGTCTGGAAATTCCCATGGATGGCAGGGCAGTACGGCGGCGGTGCCTTCGTACTTGTGTATTTATTCTTTTTGTTTTTATTAGGGCTTCCTGTAATGGTAATGGAGTTTTCATTGGGAAGAGCAAGCCAGGCGAGTCCCGTAAGGCTGTATCAAAAGCTTGAGAAAAAAGGTCAGAAGTGGCATTTTCATGGTTACGGAGCTTTGGCGGCGAACGTGATATTAGTGATGTTTTACACCTCGGTTTCGGGATGGATACTTTATTATTTTATAAGCTTTCTAAAAGGCGACATGACGGGCATTACAAACGAGGTATCGGCTCAGCTTTTTGATAATATGCTTTCAAGCCCTGCTATAACAGTAGGATTCATGGCAATTGTAGTTGTGCTTGGTTTTGTAATTCTTTCTTTCGGAGTTCAAAAGGGTGTTGAGCGAGCAACCAAATATATGATGATTGTACTTTTACTTCTGATGGTGGTGCTTGCTGTAAACAGCTTTACACTTAGTGGCGCAAAAGAAGGACTTACTTTCTATTTAAAACCTGACCTTTCAAAGATTAATGGTGAAGTAATAGTTGGTGCAATGAATCAGGCTTTCTTCACGCTTAGCCTTGGCATAGGGTCTATGGCAATTTTCGGCAGTTACATCGATAAAGAACGCTCGCTTATGGGCGAAAGTATAAATATCCTTATACTTGACACCTTTGTTGCAATTACTGCAGGACTTATTATTTTCCCTGCTTGTTATACCTTTGACGTAGAGCCTACCGCAGGTCCGAAACTCTTGTTTGTTGCAATGGCAAAAGTTTTCAATAATATGGCAGGCGGCAGAATATGGGGAAGTTTGTTCTTTCTTTTTATGTTCTTTGCGGCAATGTCTACTGTTATTGCGGTATTTGAAAATATTTTAGCCTGCATTAAGGAGCTTACCGGCTGGGGAAGAATTAAAACTTGTATTATTTGCGGTGTTGCAATTCTTGTTCTCTCTATGCCTTGTGCTTTAGGTTTTAATCTGTGGTCAGGATTTACTCCTTTTACAAGTAAATCTTCTATCCTTGATTTAGAGGATTTTCTTGTTACTAACTGTCTGTTACCTCTTGGTGCATTATGCTACGTGCTTTTCTGTGTTAGTAAAAAGGGGTGGGGTTTTGATAATTTCCTTAATGAAGCCAATACCGGTAAAGGACTTCAGCTTAAAAAGTGGATGAAGCCTTATATGACCTACATTTTGCCTACGGTTATACTGTTTATTTTTATTGTTGGTATAGTAAGCTTTGAATTTGCCGACGGATTTACGATTTTGGGTTGGATTAAAAGCTTGTTTTAAAAAAATTAGCCTTATGAAGTAACGAAAAAACTTCATAAGGCTTTTTGTCTAATATTTTAAAATAATTATTGACAAACGCTTATTGGTAGTCTAAAATAGTAAACAAAGGATGAGCGAAAAATCATTCTGATTTTATCTGAAAAGAGGAGATACCATGATTAAAAAAACAATGAGCATTATACTTGCTATGCTGGTAATTTTATCTGCGGCGAGCTTAACAATGTTTACTGCTTCTGCCGAGGAAGCAACCGAGGCTGTGGCAACAGCTGACGAAGCAACTACGGATGAAGAAAAAATCGTCATTTCCGACGAGCCTAAGGTGCCTGCATATTCTGTTGATGGCATGGTAATCGGATATATCGGCGATGTAAATGACGACGATAAAATAAACGTTAAGGACGCAACTGCAATTCAGAAGTGCACCGCAAGGATAATTACATTTTCATTAAAGTCACAAATGCTTGCTGACGTTGACAATAACGGAAAGGTTAACGTAAGAGATGCTACAACTCTTCAGAAGTACCTTGCAAGCTTCGAGGTTGAGTCTTTAATCTGGCACCTTGTGTATGAAACAGGTACCCACGTGCACGATTATATGGAGCTTGTAGTTGAGGCTAAGTGCGAAACCGAGGGTTACACTTACTTTAGCTGTATCTGCGGAGACGAGCGTAAGGAAAATATAGTAGAGGCAAAGGGCCACGATTACGACGTTAAACAAGTAAAAGCAACCTGTGTTGACGACGGCTACACACTTTATGATTGCAAAAATTGCTACCATAGCTACAAAGATAACGTAGTTAAAGCAACAGGAAAGCACGATTTCAAAAAAGATGGTGTTTGTAAGGTTTGTAAGGAGAGATACTTAGAGTATCCTATCAGCCGTTTAGGTGACTATATTAAGAAAAACGGCGAGTATGTTAAGGAAATGGACAGCTATTGTATAGATGTAGATACAGGATACGAAAGCGATGGTTACGGCGTTTTTTATAATGAAAAAGAAAAAAGCATTATTCTTACTTATGCAGTTGCTTTTGAGGATGGTGTAGATGTTATCTCAATCGGTTTTTCAGCTGAGGAAGAAGATTTTTCCTTCTATATGAGCTCTCAGGGCTACTTTGAGGCTATCGGTACCTGCAACAGAGAGTCTTATTCTCTTGAGCTTGATAGTATCAGCGACATAGAGTATTACTACTATATCGATGAAATTCCCGAGGACGAGTGCCTTGAATATACTCTTATTTTCATCGACGCCGCATTGGCAATTTACGAGGAACAAGGTACAGCTTTCCCTGTAACTATTCGTGACCTCGGATTTGATAACTTTGTAATTGGATAACGCAAAGCAAATAAAAAAGACAGCTGATTTTTTCAGCTGTCTTTTTATATGTGTGATTATTGATTAAAGTAGTCTTTTGCGATTTTGATAAGGTCTGTAGGTTTAGTAAGGGTAAAGTCGGGATTTTTTACGTCGCCAAAGCCGTAAGATGCGAAAACAAAGGGAACCTTTGCCTTGTCTGCGGCTTCCTTATCCATAACAGTGTCGCCAACGTAAACAGCTTTTGAAAGGTTGTTTCTTTCGATTACAAGCCTTATGTTGTCGCCCTTGCACTTGCCGGTTCTGCCAGCCATTTCGAAATCTTCAATTATATCGTGAAGCTTATAGTGGTCTACAAAGGTCTGCACATATCCATCCTGACTGTTGCTGACAATGTAAAGGCTGTAGTTTTTGCTTAGTGTATAAAGTGTTTCGATTATATCTTCATAAAGGGTGCCGCCGTTACGTCTAAGCTCGTCGCACTCCTCTTCGCAGCCCTCCATAATAATAGCGACACCTTCCTCGACGGTCAGCATAGGAAGCATCAAGGTGCAATTTGCTCTACTGTTTTTCCCATGTATGTGCCCATTTCCTCTTCTGTTAAGGGTGGTCTTTCAATGCCATGGGCGGTTATAACCTTCTGCCAAGAAGGCAGAATAGCTACGCAGGAGTCCCACAAGGTTCCGTCTAAATCAAAAATAATACCGTTTTTACTCATAGAATTTCCTTTAAAAATTATCTTTTTTTCCAAACAAGAGGATTAAGTCCTAAAATAAGTGGGAAAATCTCAAGTCGTCCCAAAAGCATTGCCAAAGACAAAAGCAGCTTCGAGAAAATAGAGTAATCAGCGTAGCTGCCAATAGGACCAACCGCACCAAAACCCGGGCCAACGTTATTAAAGCAGGCAAGAGTTGCCGAAAGGTTGGTTTCAATTCCAAAAGGCTCCATGCTGAGAAGCACAAAAATGCCGATAACGCACATTACGTAAATTGCAAAGTAAGAAGTAACCCCGCCTAAGGTTTGCTCGTCAACACGCTTGCTTTCCATGCTTACAGCTCGCACAGAACGAGGATGTAAAAGCTTTTTAAGCTCGCGGTGGACGGTTTTAATAAGCATTACTACTCTGGCATTTTTAAGTCCGCCTGCAGTCGAGCCTGCACAACCGCCTATAATCATCAGCATAAGCAAAATTGCCTTGCTGAGGCTGGGCCATGTGTTAAAGTTAGTTGTTGCATATCCTGTAGTAGAAATGATTGTGGCAACCTGAAACGACGAGGTTCTTATGGTTTCTTCAAAGCTTGCGTACAGAGGCGATATATCAAATGTGATAATAGCAATGCACATTACCACAAGGCCCAGAAAGAACCAAAGCTCGGTGCTTTTTAGTACAGTCTTAAACTTTCTTAATAGTATTAGGTAGTAAAGATTGAAATTAAGAGAGAATATAAGCATAAAAGCGGTAATAACCCATTGGCAGTAGGCGTTGTAGCCGCCTATGCTTGTAGATTTTATACCAAAGCCGCCTGTACCTGCTGTGCCGAAAGCGTGAACTATACTATCAAAAAGCGGCATTCCGCCGAATAAAAGCATGACAATCATTATAACTGTCATGGCGATATAAATAAGGTAAAGGATTTTTGCGGTATCCCTTGCTTTGGGTACCAATTTACCAACGGTAGGACCGGGAACCTCTGCCTTCATAATATGCATCGAACGGTCGGCTATGTTAGGAATAATCGCCATAACAAATACAATTACGCCCATACCGCCAATCCAGTGCGTAAAGCTTCGCCAGAAAAGAAGTCCTCTGCTCATAGCCTCAACATCTGTAAGTATAGAGGCACCTGTAGTAGTAAAGCCTGAGACGGTTTCGAAGAAGGCATCAACGTAGTTTGGAATTTCACCGCTTAAAAAGAAGGGTAAAGCTCCAATTGCCGACATCAAAATCCAAGCATATGTAACAATTACAAAGCCTTCTTTGGCGTAAATAACCTTGTTGCCGGGGTTAGAGACAAATTTAAAAACCAACCCTAAAGCTAACGCAATTCCTATGGTAATAAGAAATGACCATACGCATTGTTCTAAATAAATAACCGACACTATGGCTGGCAAAATGAGAAGTGCGGCTTCTGCCAAAATAATATGCCCCACAGTGTTTAGTACCATTCTGCGATTCATATAAACCTCTTATTTAATAATATCTGCAAGGTCGTAAAGCCTGTGCTCGGTACTGATAACAATAACCTTGTCACCAGGAAGAATAACGCTGTCGCCTGTAGGCACCATAGCCTTGCGGTTACGCAGTATGCCTGCAATAAGAATATTTGACTTAAAGCTTATATCCTTTAAGGGGGTGTTTATATACTTAAAGTCCTCGCGAACGTTAAATTTAAGTGCTTCGGCGTTGCCGTCCATAATTTTGTAAAGCTTTTCAACGTTACTTCCCACAGAGTTTTTAAGAGCTCTGACGTATCTTAAAATCACGTCGGTAATGGTTCTTCTGGGAGAAATAATTGTGTCAAGTCCTAAGCCTGTGGCAAGAGGCACAAATTCATTTCGGTTAACCTTGGTAATAACCTTAGGTACGTTTTCGCTTTGAGCATAGTAAGAGATAAGAATATTCTGCTCGTCCATACCTGTAAGTGAAATAAAGGCGTCAACGTTGTTTATGCCTTCTTCGCGTAAAAGCTCCTGCTGGGCACCGTCACCTAAAATAACCGTTGCATTAGGCAGAGCTTCGCAGATTTCCTGACATCTTTTAGGGTCTTTGTCGATAATTACAACCGAACAGCCTGACAAAAGAAGCATTCTTGCAAGGTAATAACCTGTGCGGCTTGCACCTAAAATCATTACTTTTTTAGCAGAACGCTGGGTGATTTTAAGACTTTTAAGTAGTTTGATTATTTCGCTTGGTGCGGCAGTAAGGGCAATTTTGTCGCCGCTTTTTAGCTCAAAATTACCGTCGGGGATATAAACCTTGCCCTCTCTGCAAACTGCACAGATAAGAAACTTTGCTTTGTGCTGACGTCTTAAATCTATAATCTTCATGCCTGAAAGCGGAGAGTCAGAACGAAGTACAAGTTCGATAATCTCGAAATTTCGGGTGGAGAAGGTTTCTATATGAGCAGCAGAGGGAAGCTTAAGAACATTGTAGATGTCATGAGCCGCGAAAAATTCGGGGTTAATTGACATCGAAAGTCCCAACTCGTGTTGTAAAAATCCAAGGCTTTTTTCGTTATATTCGCGATTACGGATTCTTGCAATGGTGTTTTCTGCACCAAGGGTCTTAGCAAGATAGCAGCTAAGCATATTAAGCTCGTCGGAGCCTGTAACGGCAATGAATATATCTGCCTTATTAGCACCTGCTTCGGTTAATATTTCGCAGTCAGTGCCGATGCCGCAAACACCGATAACGTCGTAAATATTAGTTACTTCTTCAATGATTTCTTGGTCCTTGTCAATTGCTACTACGTCGTGGCCTTCGCTGATAAGGCTTGAAATAATAGATTGACCGATTTTACCGCAACCAACTACAATAATGTTCATACATATTCCTCTTTTATTAAGGATAACCGATAATACGATTAACCTCGTTGTCGCCTCATATTATACACCTTTTAAAAAGAATTACAACAGATTTTACCAAAATTTAAAAAAGGGAAGTGAGTTTTACCCACTTCCCGAAATTTATGTCAGAAACTGTCTTTATCGCTGACCCTCGGTGCTGACATTTGTGCTGACATCGGGAATCATACTTTCGAGCATGTTTTCTGTGTTTTTTGTATTGTTGTTATTATTGGCAGAGTTATTTGTGCCGCCTGTAACGTTTCCGTTATTATTGCTGTTATTGTTTGTGCCTGCGGCATTTGTGGTGGTTGTGGTGTCGTTTTTGCCCATAGAGCACGCCACAAGTGACACAGCCATAAGAGCAACAAGCAAGAGTGCAATTACTTTTTTCATATTTTTTCTCCTTGAATTAAATTATGATAGCTTTTAAGTTTTCAGCTGTCGCTTTTATTATTCCCGTTACCTTACTAAATAATCAAGTTTTTTGTTGCTATGCAATTAAAACTATTGTATAATGTATGAACTGAGGTGAACAAAATGAGTGTTTCGCAAAACCGAGTTGCCAAGTGGGACAATACAAAGGCTTTTCTTATGATTTTAGTTGTATTGGGACACGCAATTTCGGCGTATATTAATGATAGTCAGTTTTTGAGCAATATTTATTTGTGGCTGACAGTTTTTCATATGCCGCTGTTTATGTTTCTTACAGGTTTTTTTTCAAAAAGCTTTGTTAATGCTCCTCGTTTTAATGTAAATAAAATAATTTCCTATATGCTTTTGTTTTATTTTATAAAGCTTACCATTCATATTACACTGATATTTTGCAGGGGAAAAGGAAGTTTTAGCTTTATTACGGAAAAGGGTACCCCTTGGTATATATTTGTCACAGCTGTGTTTATGGCGTTTACTTATTTAATCAAGGGATTTAATCGTAAAAAGGTGCTTTTGATTTCTCTTTTACTTTCTTTAGCTGTTGGATATGTAAGCGAAATAGGCGACGTGCTTACCTTATCAAAAATGTTTACTTTTTATCCTTATTTCTTTTTGGGGTATATGCTTGAAGGCGACAGACTGCTTTGCTTTATAAGTAAAAAATACGTAAAAGCAGTAAGCTGGATAGTGCTGGTAATTTTTACTTTAGGTATTTTTACCGTAGGGGATAGGATTCTTAGCTTAAGATATGTTTTTTCGGGCAATAACCCTTATATTGAGTTTGGTGATGATTGGTACCCTTTTGGGGCGTTGCTAAGGTTAGGGTGTTACATTTTCAGTTCTCTTGTAGGTTTTGCAGTGCTTAGTATTATGCCAAACAAAAAAATACCTGTATTTACCAATATAGGTTCAAAAACCTTAACAGTTTACTCGCTTCACCGACAAGTATTATATATACTTCAGTATACTGTTCTGCCCTTCGCAGTGTCGGCAATGTCTGACTTGTGGTTAGGTGTGATTATGATTGCAGGCTCGGTAGTGATTTCTATTGTGCTTTCCTTAAAGCCGTTTGAATATGTACTTTATCCCTGCACAAAATGCGAAAAGTGGTTAGCCCCCATTACAAAGTGGTTAAAGAAATAAATTAAGCATCGGTTTTTACCGATGCTTTTTATCTTTTATAACAAACCGCCAGAGTTTATTCTGGTCTTCTTCGGAGGCATAACTTATTCCTACACGTTTTTTGGTATCTACTTCGCACTTAAAGCCGTCGTCCTCGATACAAAAATCCTCGCAGGCAGTAATGTCTTTTCGATTGTATTCGCCTGTAATGCCTAACCTTTTGGTAAGCTTTGCAGGGCCTTCAAAATCCTCACAAGCTCTTATAAGTACCGCCTGAGGGTCATCCGGGTTACCTGTAACAATATTCAAAAGCCAATGCATACCGTAGCAAAGATAAACGTAAATTGTGCCTGCTTTCATATACATAACCTCTGTGCGTTTTGTTCTGCCTTTGTGTGCGTGGCAAGCTGTGTCGGCTTCGCCAAGGTAGCCTTCGGTTTCGGTAATTCTAAGCCGTATCTCTCCGTTTTCTGTCTTTTTTACCAAAACTTTACCGACTAAATCCTTTGCAACCGCAAGACAGTCGCGATTATAAAAAGAAAAAGAAAGAGCCATAACTACATTTCTCCTTAAAAATAAATAAACAAATTTTTACTTTATTGTGCGGATTTTATAAAGTTATTTTTAAACTATTGAAGTATATCTTAGACTATGGTAACATATTTATGTAAGAATTTAAATATATTTTTACTAAGTAACAGATGAGGAGAATGAATTATGTTTTGTAGTAAATGTGGCACACAGGCTGCTGAGGGTGCGGCTTTTTGCGCTAATTGCGGTAGTGCACTGAATATGGGCACTGTAGCAGAAACACCTATAGCAGCAGAAGCTCCTGTGGTTGAGGCACCCGTTGAGGTAGCAGCCCCTGTAGTAGAGGCACCCGTAGCTGAGCCTCAGGCACCTGTGAACGAGAATGTTTATGCTCCCACATATCAGGCACCC
>JAUNEH010000060.1:0-10189 GCA_030525665.1 Ruminococcus sp. | reverse complement strand
ATTTCTTTCATCTGAATTACGAAATGTATGTAAGCCTCAATTCCTGCTTCTTTTGCCTTGATAAGTTCGTTTATATGCTTTACGCCTCGCTCTGTAGGTGCATCGGGGAAAAGTGCCAATCCGTCAAATTCAAGTGTTACTCCCTTAACCTCTACAAAAGCTTTTCTGTCTGAGTCTTCGACGTACAAGTCGAAACGGGAATCTCCAAAGGTTACCTCTCGACGGATTTTTGCATTTTTCGAAAAAAGAGGATTTGCCCCCTTAAGCCACTCGTAAGCTACTGTATTGGGAATTTGCGAATCCATATTTACAAGCAGATTCTCTTTTCCCTCACGGACCTTTTCCACCGCCACTAAATCGTAAGCGGTTTTGCGGTTAGGGTTAGAAGATTTTTCGAGATAAACTGTCACATTTTCTCTTAAAAGCTCGCGGCATCTGCCTGTGTTTTTCACGTGGACTGTTTCTTCAACTCCGTCTACAAGCACCTTGGCAATAAAGCGGTTAGGGCGGCTTTTGAAAATACCTTTTACTATATTTTTATATTTCATAAAATTTCATACTCGCCGTCTGCCTTAATATTTAAAGCAGAGGAGAAAAATTCACAAAGAAGCCTTGCCATATACTCGGTATCCTTACTTCCTGCAGTTTCAAAGGATGAATGCATAGCAAGCTGAGGCAAGCCTATATCGGCACAAATAACAGACAGCTGAGTATTGGAAATATTGCCCAAGGTAGAGCCGCCGGGAATATCTGCCCGATTAAAATAGCACTGATAATTCACCTTTGCCTTTTCGCAAAGCTTTTTGGTAAGTGCCGCAGAAAGGCCGTCGGTACAGTAGGTCTGGTTAGCGTTAAACTTTATTACCACACCGCCGTTTAAGGTGCACTGATGATTAACATCCGTAAGCTCGGGATGATTAGGATGCACGCCGTGGGCATTGTCGCAGGAAAGCACCATACTGTTTGCCAACCTATTGCTAAAGTCAACCTCGGTTAAACCTAAAGTAAAGCAAAGCTTTTTAAGCACACTGCTCATAAACGTTGAGTCCGCACCCTGTTTGGTGCGGCTTCCTACCTCTTCGTTATCAAAAACCGCAAGTACAGGAATACTTTCTGACGCCTCTGCTTTTTCAAATGCCTTTAAGGATGCAAAAACGCACTGTAAATCATCAAGTCGGGGCGAAGACACAAAGTCGCTCCATTCATAGCCTTTTTCAAAGTTATAAAGGAACAAATCAGTTGAAATCACATCTTCCTCGCCTACACCTGCAAGCTCTGCAACTCTTTCGCCAAGAGATTTCTGCCCGCTTTCTGTAAGACTGAAAAGAGGTACCATATCCACCGCCGCATTATAAGCTACGCCTTCATTTATCTTACGGTTCAGGTGGATTGCAACATTGGGAATAATCGCCGAAGGCTCTTTAAAGTCCACAAGCTTTGTGCTTACGCCTGCATCGTTTTTAATCAAAGCTCTGCCTGCAATGCTAAGAGGTCGGTCAATCCAAGTAGAGTCTATCATACCGCCGTATTTCTCTGTGCTGAGTTTTACATAGTATTTATCCTTAAGCTCAGGATTTTCTTTAATCTTTATAGCAGGACTATCAGCGTGAGAAGCGGCAATCATAAAACCTTTAAAATCCCCATCGGGCACCTTAAAGGCAATTACCGACGAACCGTTGCGTGTAACAAAGTAACTCTTGCCTTTTTCGATATTCCAAGGCTTTCCCTCGTAAAGCTCGGTAAAGCCTTCACCCTTAAGCTCTTCTTTTATATTCGCCACAGTATGATAGGCTGTTGGAGAATTTTCTATAAATTTAAGTAAATTCTTATTCATAACATCACCTTAAAAACAGTATAAAACAAATATATCACAACCGAAAAACTTTTTCAACTCATGCCCCGACAACTTGCCAGAAAACAAACTTTAAAATTTGTAATTACTCACAATTGAAAACCCGAGTTTATCCTGTTAGAATTTAGTTGAGAAATATAGGAGGTATGAAAAATGAAGAAGCTTATAGCCACACTTTCCGCAATGATTTTAGTGCTTTTAGCAACAGGGTGTGATAGTGTTGACACCAAGCCTACCAAGCCAATAACTCAACCACATTCAACAGTTGCAGAGACTACACAAACTACAACTGAGTTTAAAACCCTTGAACATCTGGAACTTAAATCCAATGAGATACCCTATAACAATCGCTGGGTCTATGATGACTTGGAAAAGGTTGGACTTGAACGCACCAACACACAAATAAGAGAATCAGGCTTTATTACAGAGCAAAGTAAATACCAAAAGGATATACGAAATGTCATCTTGCTTCGTGACTTTGAAAGGTACGGACACGGCATATGCCGCGACCTTTTCTTAGCGGTAGAAGCTGACACAAAAGTAATTTTCAAAGACCTTAAATATAATACACTTACAGGTGCCTATTCCGAAAAGTTGTATATTAATGACATCGATTCAGATGGTATTGATGAAATAATTATTCATCAATGTGTGGGTATGACAGGCGGAGCAGGTCAGTATTTAGCAAGAGTTTTTAAAATAGAAAACGATGAAATCAAAGAAATTTTCTGTTCCTTCGGCAACAATGAATCAGGAAATCATTTTGACACAGGCTTTTCGGGCTATCCCGAGGATAACAATACCTTCATCATTACTAACGATATCACAGGCTATCGAGCTGAGTATAAAGACAGTCCCGACAGACTCGACAGATATGACGAAGACGGCAAGGCGTTACCACACTTAGATATTATGGTAGACCATTTTAACATATTTTTGCCCAAAGACATCGACTCTGACGGCACCTGCGAAATATACTGTGAGCAATACACATCAGACCAGGGACATGCAGACTACATTGGCGAAGCCATAAGCATTCTGAAATACAATAACGAAAAACAGGATTTTGAAGTTATAGATGCTTGGTTTGAGCCTGTTGATACATTAAAATAATATTGGAGAAAACTATGACAATCTTCCCTACCCACAAAACCGCGCTCAAAACCACTTTATCTAAACAAGAGGTGCTCGAAAGGCTTGAGCATAACAATATTTACACTATAGGCTTTTACTACGAATTGAAAGAAAACGGCACAGCATATACTCTTAATCCTGTACGAAAAGAAAGTGGCCGCAATATATTTGCATCTGTCGTAAATGTAAAGATTACCGAAAAATCACCTCACACTATTGTAAATTTAAGGTTTTCATCTTTAAAATCAACTACCATAGGTGTACTTATTAGTTCGGTGCTTATATTCTTTGCATTTGCAGGCTTGGCAATATCCGATATTATTAACACCGGTTTCTCAATAAGCAGTTTGATCTATTTTTTCATCGGATTACTGTTTTATGTCTTTTTCATGTTGATGTTTTCCTTTGAAGTGCTAAGTATCAGAAAGCAGATTGAAGAACATGTAGATGCCGAGAGCAATGAAATATCCGAAGAGGAAATGACTAAGCTTCAGAAATGGTACGAAAAAGAAAGAGAACCATTTAAATTCAGAAACAGATAATAGAACTATTTAACGAGAGGTTTAGTACCTCTCGTTTTTATCTTTACCCGCCGATAATGAAAGTTTACCTCCCTATATATCTGTCCAAAGGCGAATCGCCCTCCGTGGCTAACGGACAAACTTTACTTAAATTTTACAAAAACCTGCTTTTAGATTTTACGAAAAATTCATAAAGTTATATTCGTACGAAAAAAACAAATAATAAAAGTAGGATGTGTAATTATGGAAACTCCAACCTTTGATTTCTTTAATAATGTCTTACCTCTTATCGGCGGACTTTGTCTGTTCCTTTTTGGTATGAACATTATGGGTGACGGTCTCGAGAGGTCTGCAGGCTCAAGCCTTAAGGGACTCCTTGGCAAACTCACCAGCGGTAAAATCGCAGGCTTTTTAACAGGTCTTGGTGTAACTGCTGTTATCCAGTCCTCCTCTGCAACCACAGTTATGGTTGTCGGATTTGTAAATTCGGGAATTATGACCCTAAAGCAGGCGATTAACGTAATTATGGGTGCCAACGTTGGTACAACCGTTACAGCCTGGATTCTTTCTCTTTCAGGCATTGAGGGCGACGCTTGGTTTATGCAGCTTTTAAAGCCTACCTCCTTTACTCCTATACTTGCTCTTATTGGTATAGCCCTTTATATGATGGCAAAGAAGAACAAGCACAAGGATATCGGTACTATCCTCTTAGGCTTTGCTACACTTATGTTCGGCATGGACGCAATGTCAAGTGCTGTAGAAGTACTTAAGGATATCCCTGAGTTCCAGAACTTTATGATTATGTTCCAGAACCCCATTATGGGTGTGCTTGCAGGTGCTATTCTTACAGGTATTATTCAGTCCTCTTCTGCTTCTGTTGGTATTTTACAGGCACTTTCTTCAACCGGTGCAGTATCAATTGGTGCATCAATTCCTATTATCATGGGTCAAAACATCGGCACCTGTGTAACTGCTCTTATCTCCTCTGTAGGTACAAACAGAAACGCAAGACGTGCCTCAATAGTTCACCTTTCCTTTAATATTATCGGCACAGCAATTTTACTTATAGTTTACTGTGTTGTTACTGCTATCTTTAACATCGAAATTTTAAGCGGCTCTGCAAACGAGCTTTCTATAGCTATATGCCACTCAGCATTTAATATTATTTGCACAGCCATTATGCTTCCCATGTCAGGGCTTCTTGAAAAAATTTCCTACGCTATTATCCGTGAGCCCAAAGGTTCTGACAACAAGGATAAGAAGGTTGAGCTTGACGAGCGTTTAATGGAAACACCTGCAATTGCTATTAATCAGTGCCACGTTGTTGCTTCGCAGATGGCTGAGGTTTCTATGAATGCACTTAAATCGTCCCTTACACTTCTTGATAAATTCGACGACGAGGTTGCCGAGCAGGTAAGAACAGACGAAACCGCCGCCGACCACTATGAGGATATTTTAGGCTCGTACCTTGTAAAGCTTTCTACTCATCCCCTTTCTGATGCCGACTCAAACGAATCCAACAAGCTTCTGTTTGTCATCGGCGACTTAGAAAGAATTTCTGACCACGCAGTTAATATTCTTCGTTCTGCTGACGAAATCAAGACAAAAGATATTAAGCTTACACCTGCGGCTAAAACAGAAATCAAGGCAATTACAGGTGCCGTAAGCGAAATTATCGACCTTACTCTTGACGCCTTCGCAAATACTAATCTGGATGCCGCCGCAAATATCGAGCCTTTGGAAGAGGTTATCGACACTCTTAAGGTGCAGCTCAGAGCAAACCACATTGTGCGTATGCAAAAAGGCGAATGTACAATCGAGGCAGGCTTCGTATGGGCAGATATTATTACAAACTTAGAGAGAGTATCTGACCACTGCTCTAATATTGCAGGCTGTATTATCGAAATGAGCCACGACAGAATGGACATTCACGAATACTACCACCGCACAAAACACGGCAACCCGCAGTTTGAAGCAAAGCATCATGAATACGCCACAAAATACGCAATCTAAATGCACAAATCCGTCCGAGAAAAATCGGGCGGATTTTTATTAACAACAAAACATTGAAAACAGCTTTGTTATATGTTAAAATATTTATATTATATTGATAAGGATGTTGTGCATGGGTAAATTAGTCAGCGTTATTATGGGCATTTACAATTGCGAAGAGTATTTGGAAGAAGCCCTTAACTGTATAGTAAATCAAACATATCCCGACTGGGAAGTTATTATGTGCGATGACGGCTCTAAGGACAACACCGTAGCAGTCGCACAGAAATTTGTAGATAAATACCCCAATAAGTTTCGTCTGCTTAAAAATGAGCAGAATATGGGACTTAACTTTACACTTAACAAATGCCTTTATGAAGCTAAGGGTGACTACATTGCCCGTATGGACGGTGACGACCTTTGCTCGCCTGAGCGTTTTCAGAAAGAAATCGAGGTGCTGGAGACTAATCCCGACATCGCAATTGTCAGCAGTAATATGGACTTTTTTGACGAAAACGGCGTTTGGGGACAAACCCACGCTGATCCAAATCCCACCAAACTGAACTTCATAAAAGCTACTCCTTTTTGCCACGCAGCTTGTATGGTAAGGAAAGAAGCATATCTTTCCGTAGAAGGATACACCGTTGATAAAAGACTTCTAAGAGTTGAAGACTATCACCTTTGGGTTAAAATGTATGCTAAAGGTTATAAAGGGGTGAACCTCAAAGAGTCACTTTACCAGATGAGAGATGACCGAGATGCCCAGACAAGACGTAAATTTAAGTACAGAATCAACGAAAGTTACTCCCACTATCTTTCTACAAAGCTCCTGAAGTTACCTTTCTATACTTATTTTACCAATCTCATACCCATAATCAAAGGTTTGATTCCAGGGTTTATTTATAAAGCCCTGAGACATAGAAGATACAAATAAACAGGTCGTGATAAAAATGAAAAAAGCACTTTTAGTTGCAACTGTTCAAAGCCATATTTGCCAATTCCATAAACCTCTGGTTAAAATGTTGCATGAAAACGGTTTCGAAGTTCATGTCGCTGCAAGAAACAATTTAGATGTTAAAGATGGCATGAAATTGGATTTTGCAGACAAAGTATTTGATATTCCCTTTGAACGGTCTCCTTTCCATCCCAAAAATCTGACAGCATACAAAGCTTTGAAAAAAGTAGTTAACAACGATACATATTGTGTAATACATACCAATACTCCCGTCGGCGGTATTCTTGGAAGATTATCCGCAAGAAAACAGCGGAAGAAAGGATGCAAAGTACTTTACACCGCCCATGGATTTCATTTCTACGAAGGTGCTTCCAAAAAGAACTGGCTCATATATTATCCGATTGAAGCATTTATGTGCCGATATACAGATGGACTTATAACAATTTGTGATGAAGACTACAATTTATCCAGCAACAAATTCAAGGTAAACACATTTAGAATACATGGCGTAGGTGCAAGCACAACTCGATTTGCTACACCTGAAAATGATGAAATTGAAGCATTAAGGCATAAATTCGGCTATCCTTTAAATAACAAAATCATCATTTGTACAGGTGAGTTAAATAATAATAAAAACCAGATAATCGCGATAAAAGCAATGAAAAAGGTTATTGAAAGATTTCCTGATACCCTTCTTTTATTAGCTGGTAATGGTCCAAATGAAGAAATACTGAAAAACGCCATTGCCGATCTTAATCTCAGCGATAACGTCAAACTGATAGGATATCGCAAGGATTTGGAAAATTTTGTAAAACTATCAGACATAGCTATATCCTGCAGTATCCGTGAAGGTCTGGGGCTAAATCTCATCGAAGCAATGTTATGCAGAAAACCTGCTGTTGCAACTATAAACCGCGGTCACAAAGAGTTGATACGCGAAGGCAGAAATGGTTTTCTTGTAGAAACAACTGATTCCGATACTCTTGCTGAAAAAATACAGTTACTTCTTGAAAATAAAGCTATGTTAAAAAGCTTTGGAGAACAGGGTTATGAGTACGCCCAGAAATATACTGACAAATCCGTTCAATTAGAATTATTTGACATTTATTCAAAAACAAATATTATTAACTAAATCCAAAATCCCTCTTTATGAACACTTAATATGTTCATAAAGAGGGATTTATAAATATAAAAACAAATTAAAACTTTCTCCAGACCATTTTGTTAACTACGCCGGTGTAGCTTTGAATAAGCTTAACCACCTTGGTAGAAACATTTTCCTCAATATAATCGGGCACAGGAATACCGAAGTCGCCCTCTTTGTTCATTTCTACCGCTGTCTCAACCGCCTGTAAAAGACTCTGTTCATCAATACCGGCTAAAACAAAGCAAGCCTTGTCCAATGCTTCGGGACGCTCGGTAGAGGTACGAATGCAAACCGCAGGAAACGAGTTACCCCTTGAGGTGAAGAAACTGCTTTCCTCGGGCAAAGTACCGCTGTCGGAAATAACTGCAAATGCATTCATCTGCAAGCAGTTGTAATCGTGAAAACCCAAAGGTTGGTGACTGATAACACGTTCGTTAAGCTTAAAGCCTGTTGCGTTAAGCTTCTTTTTACTTCTGGGATGACAGGAGTAAAGAATGGGCATATCGTATTTTTCTGCAATTATATTAATCGCAGTAAACAGAGAGGTAAAGTTTTTGTCGGTGTCAATATTCTCTTCTCTATGAGCAGAAAGCAAAATATACTTGCCTTTTTCAAGGTTAAGCCTGCTTAAGATATCGCTTCTGAGGATATCGTCATAGTTAGCATTAAGCACCTCTGCCATAGGTGAGCCTGTAACATACACACGCTCCTTGGGCAAACCGCACTCGTGCAGATACTTTCGGGCATGCTCGCTGTAGGCAAGATTAACATCGGAAATAATATCCACAATCCTACGGTTGGTTTCCTCCGGCAAGCACTCATCTTTACAACGGTTTCCTGCCTCCATATGAAAAATCGGAATATGAAGCCTTTTTGCCGAAATTGCAGAAAGGCAAGAGTTTGTATCGCCTAAAATAAGCAGAGCATCAGGCTTAATATCTACCATAAGCTTGTAAGAAGCCGAGATAATATTACCAACTGTCTCGCCTAAGTCCTCGCCTACTGCATCCATATAAACCTCAGGCTCATTAAGCTTTAAATCCTTAAAAAAAACGCCGTTAAGGTTATAGTCATAATTCTGGCCTGTGTGTGCAAGAATACAGTCGAAATATCTTCTGCACTTTTTAATCACCTCGGAAAGACGTATAATCTCAGGGCGAGTGCCTACGATAATAAGTAGCTTAAGCTTGCCGTTATCTTCAAAATTAATATTAGAAAAATCTCTGTTCATAATAAAACCTCTTTTATACAGGCTCGAAAAATGTGTCGGGGTGATTTGGGTCAAAGCTTTCATTCGCCCACATAACGGTAACTAAATTTTCACTTTCGCTTAAATTTATAATATTGTGGGTGTAGCCGGGAAGCATATGCACCGCCTCGATTTTTTCACCACTGACGTAAAAATCAAGAACCTCGTCAGTACCAATTTTTCGCATCTGAATAAGACCTTTGCCCGACACAACAATGAAAAATTCCCATTTGCTGTGGTGCCAGTGCTGACCCTTTGTTATGCCCGGCTTCGAAATATTAACAGAAAACTGGCCGCATTTTTCGGTTTTTAAAAGCTCGGTAAAGCTTCCGCGGTCGTCAATGTTCATCTTAAGCGGGAAAGATATCTTCTCTTTCGGCAAATAAGAAAGATAGGTAGAATAAAGCTTCTTAACAAAGCTGCCCTCAGGAATTTCCGGCATAAAAAGCCTTTGCGGTTGTGCCTTGAAGCTATAAAGCAAGTCTACAATTTCACCTAAGGTCACTTTATGAGTAACAGGCACTGCACAAAAACTTCCGCTGTCAGAGAGTACTGTGTCAACACCTGAAAACTCACATCTATGCTCGTTACCTTCTAATGCATCAAGCATCTCGGTAATAATGTCGTCAATATATACGAGCTCTAAAAGGATGCTTCTGTCATTAACTTGTATTGGCAAATCATTTGCAATATTGTTACAGAAGGTTGCAACAGCACTGTTGTAGTTAGGTCTGCACCACTTGCCAAAAACATTGGGAAAGCGGTACACCAAAACCTTACTGCCGACTTCTGTGCCATAATTAAAGAACAAATCCTCTCCTGCTTTTTTGCTTTTGCCATAATCAGAGCCTGCATACCTGCCCAAAAGAGTAGCCTGAATTGAGCTCGAAAGCATCACAGGGCAGGTGTTTTTGTGCTTTTTAAGTGTATCAAGAAGCTCTTCGGCAAAACCGAAGTTGCCCTCATAAAATTCTTCGTTATTTTGTGGACGGTTTACACCTGCAAGGTTAAAAACGAAGTCGGCTTTTTCACAAAAATCATCAAGCTCTTCTATGGCAGAGTCTATATCGTAAAGAAAGATTTCGTCAATTTTAAGCTCAGGTCTGGTTTGGTCCTTTCCATCCCTGATGTTTTTCAGTGCCTCGGCTAAGTTTTTGCCCACAAAGCCCTTGGCACCGGTTATGAGTATGTTCATAAAGCTCAACCTTTCATAGCTTCAAGCTCACTGCGGATATACTCAAGCTCAAGAAGCTTTTCCTTTACACCCTCTACATCAAGAAGCTCTGTGTTGTTAGAGTTGAACTCAGAAAGGTTAACCCTCTCCTGGTTACCCGATGTA
>JAUNEH010000012.1:16616-36936 GCA_030525665.1 Ruminococcus sp. | reverse complement strand
AAAGAAATTTGCTGTTTTAGCCCGCATAAAGAAATGCACCCTGATTTTGCTGAGGCTCTTTCAAATGCATATAATAAGGGTGTAAAAGTAATAGCAATGGACTCTGTTGTTACAAAGGACAGTATGGTGATTGATAAGGAAGTCAGAGTATTGTTAAATTAAAATTTAACAGTTATATGCCGCAAGCTTGCGACACGATATTTGTCTGACGGCAAGCGATATACCGACATCGTCGGTGCGATATGTTTGCTAACGCAAACGTGTTGGTGGCACGCTACACGTGCGAATATAAAAATTTGTATATGACCGCCGTTGATGATGTTATCTTTATATAAACCTGTACAAAGGCGAATTTCCCTGCGGGTGGCTAACCCACATTTTTAACATAATAAATTATAAAAAATCCACCTTAGTAAATCAGAATGACAAAAATTTGACAATGTGTCATTTTTGCATTGACAAATGATATATAAATGTTATATTTAAGGGTGGATTTTATTTTTTAGGAGGCCGTTTTATGCAAAAAATACCTGAACTTTTCGGCTGTATGGTGTTTAACGATGATGCCATGCGTAAGTACTTGCCCGAGGATATTTTTAATTCTTTGGAGCGTACTATCCAAAACGGCGAACCCTTGGACCGTTCTGTTGCCAACGGCGTAGCAAGCGGAATGAAGGATTGGGCAATAGAAAAAGGCTGTACCCACTATACTCATTGGTTTCAGCCCATGACAGGTATCACCGCTGAGAAGCATGATTCCTTTATGACAATTGACGGCGAAGGCAAGGTTATTATGGAGTTTTCAGGCTCCGAGCTTATTAAGGGCGAAAGCGACGCTTCGTCGTTTCCCAACGGCGGTATTCGTGCAACCTTCGAAGCACGCGGATACACCGCTTGGGACCCTACTTCTTATGCTTTTATTATGGGCAATACCCTTTACATACCTACTGTTTTCTGCTCTTACACAGGCGAGGTGCTTGACAAGAAAACCCCTCTTTTGCGTTCTATGGAGAGAATAAGCGTTGAAGCTTTAAGACTTCTTAAGGCTTTAGGCAGGGATGACGTTACCCACGTATCTACAACTGTAGGTGCCGAGCAGGAATATTTCCTTATTGACAGAGATATGTACCTACAGCGTCGTGACCTTATGTATACCGGCCGTACACTTTTCGGCGCACGTCCTCCTAAAGGTCAGGAGCTTGAGGACCATTACTTCGGTGCTATTAAGCCTCGTGTCGCCGCCTTTATGAAAGAGCTTGACTTTGAGCTTTGGCGTCTTGGTATTTATGCCAAAACCGAGCACAACGAGGTTGCTCCCTGTCAGCACGAGCTGGCTCCGGTATTTACAACAACAAATCTTGCTACCGACCATAACCAGCTTACTATGGAGGTTATGAAAAACGTAGCTCAGCGTCATGGGTTTGTATGCTTACTCCACGAAAAGCCTTTTGAGGGTGTAAGCGGTTCGGGTAAGCACAACAACTGGTCCCTTACCACTAACACAGGAGAAAACCTTTTAAAGCCCGGCAAAAAGCCTTACGAGAATAAGCAGTTTTTACTTTTCCTTTGTGCGGCTATAAAGGGTGTTCACCTTTATCAGGACTTGCTGAGAATTTCCGTTGCTACCGCAAGCAACGACCACCGTTTGGGCGGTCACGAGGCACCTCCTGCAATTATGTCGGTGTTTATCGGCGAAGACCTTGAGGGTGTACTTCACGCCATTGAAAGCGGCGAGGAATACCAGAATATTCACCGAGTAAGAATGGGTATGGGCGTAGACGTTCTGCCTGATTTCAAGAAGGATACCACCGACAGAAACCGTACCTCTCCCTTTGCTTTTACAGGTAATAAGTTTGAGTTCAGAAGCTTAGGCTCGTCTCTTAATATCGCTTGCCCCAACATTATGATTAACACCATTGTTGCCGACCAGCTTTCACAGTTTTCGGATATTCTTGAGAAGGCTGATGATAAAGAAAAGGCAATTACAGATATTATAAGCACAGTTTATCGCGAGCATAAAGATATCATTTTCAATGGCAATAACTACGCCGAGGAATGGATTGATGAGGCAGAGCGAAGAGGTCTTATGAATCTTAAGTCAATGCCCGACGCAATGGCTCATTACGGCGACAAGAAGAACGTAGAGCTTTTTGAGCGAAACAAGATTTTCACCGAGAATGAAGTTAAGGCAAGACGTGACATTCAGCTTGAGAATTACTCTAAGATAATTCACATCGAAGCTCTTACTATGATAGATATGGCTAAGAAGGATATCTTTCCTGCGGTTTCTCACTTTATCGGCGACATAAGCCGAAACGTTTTAAGAAAACGCCAGATTAACGCCTCAATCGCCGCCAAGGCAGAGATGAAGGTTATCGAAAGACTTTCGGTGCTTTTAGATGAGTTTGCCGATTTTACCGACGAGCTAGAAGTATGCGTCAGAGAAATCGAAGGCAAAAAGGCTGACGCTTTAACCGAGGCTTACCATTACTGTAATAGTGTGCTTGTAGCTATGGAAAAGCTGAGAACTGTAGCTGACGAAATGGAGCAGCTTACATCCTACGACTATTGGCCTTACCCCTCTTACGGCAGATTAATGTTTACAATGTAATTGCGATATGATACAAAATCATTTGGATTTTGTATCATATCGCAACTAAGCTTTGCTTAGTTATATCGCATTTGCAAAGCGAATATATCGCACAGGCCGAAAGCCTGTATATCGCAAAAAAATAAGTGCAGACTCAGTGTGAAGTCTGCACTTTTTGTGTTTTTATAATCAGTGTTTTTTATCCATGTCTTTAATGGATTTCTGAACTCCGTGTTTAATAGGCTTCCAGTCGGCTTTGCCAAATGTAATTGCCCAGATTGTAACGGGAATAAAGGTAAATATAAACAGGGGGAAGGTGAACATATAAACAATCTTTTTCCAGTTTTTACATTTAATGTTCTTCCATTCCGTAATGGTGGTAATTGCACCGATAAGGAACATCAGCGAATAGGTGGTGGAAATTAGCTGAGCCAAAGAAAAAAGCACGCCTAAAATTTGACCCTGTGCCGCGATTACCGAAATAATAAACGAGGCTACGTTAATAATACAGCTTGCCATTGAAAGGTAGAAGGCAGGCATAAGGTTCATTGCCATATCGTAGCATGAAAATCCGTTTGTACCGAAAATGCCCTGCACAATTCTTTTGCCGTAGTGCTTGAAAACCTGCATATAACCCTTAACCCAACGGATTCGCTGATTCCACGAAACCGAGAATTTTTCGGGTTGCTCGTCATAAAAAACAGCAGTTGAGCAGTAGCCGATTTTGTCGCCTTTTAATATTGTATCAATTGAAAATTCAATGTCTTCTGTAAGCAGATAGTAGTGCCAACCGTTGTTGCGTTTTATGATTTCCTTGCTTATAAGGAAGCCTGTACCCGAAACCGCACAGCTGCCGCCTAAAATCATACGTGCATTTGAAAGGTAACGTGCTTCTCTTAAAAACCACAACGCGTAGCCTGCAGAAATCCAGTTTGTTTCGTAGTTTTTAGAGTTACGATAACTTGTAACAGCCTTACAGCCTGCGTTTAAGGCTTTATTCATTTCGCGGATGTAACGCTTGTCAAGAAGATTGTCGGCATCAAAAACGAAGTAACCGTCGTAGTGGTCCATACCGCTGGTTTCAAAAACACGCTTGAAAAGGAAGTTAAGGGCATAGCCTTTGCCGATTTTTTCTTTATTAAAACGCTCAAAAACAATTGCACCTGCATCCCTAGCAACGATTGCGGTGTTATCGGTGCAGTTGTCAGCACATACGTAAATGTCAACAAGTTCTTCGGGGTAGTGCTGGTTTTTGATGCTATCGATAAGGTTGCCTATAACTGCCTCTTCGTTTCTGCCGCAAATCATAACGGCAAAGCGGTTCATTTTATCTGCCTTTGGGTATTTAACAGGCTTTTTAAAAAGCGAAACAACTATGTAAAACAGCTGATATGAATAGCAAAGTATAAACAGTAAGCACACAAGGTAATTCAGAAAACTTACGACATCCTGCATATTATCTCTCCTTATCTGTATAAAAGGGGCATACATACCATTTTATATATACATTATACACGTTATTGCATTTTGGGGCAAGGCGTTTGACTCTTTTTCTCTATATAAGAGGTATCTTGAAAGTATTTGTGCGGGCTTTTTGGTCAAAAAACCTAAAATATATCTGTTTTTTACCACTTTCTTCAAAATGTGGTGTTGACCTTCACGTAGTTTTCACATTAAATTGTTAATATTTTTGTCATAATTTAAAATCGTAGGATATTTAACTTTTTTGTTGTAAAATGTTGATAATAAATCCCTTGTGGGTATTGTTAATATTGCACTAAGCACCTTTAAAATTATGTCGTATTTGAGAAAATTAGGGCGGATTCTTTTTGGTTTTTTGGTTTATAAACCAAAAGTTTATGAATAATATTGACTGATGTTCATAATTTGTTAAAATAGTATCATGCGAAATTTGTTTTTATGTTTTAAAATAATTTATTAAAGGAGAATGTTAAAATGAGACCTATTAAAATTGTTACTGATTCATGCTCGGACCTTACAAAAGAATTAAGAGACAAATACTCAATCGAGTATGTAAAAATGAATACCGTGCATAATGAGAAAGAGACACCTGCTTCACTTGACTGGGAATATTACTCTGCCAAGGAGCTTTACGACCTTATCCGCAACGGCGAAAGAGTAACTACTACTCAGGTACCTGCACAGGAGTTTTCTCAGATGTTTACAAAGCTTGCCGAGGAAGGTTATGACGTAATTTATATTTCTTGTCCCGGAGTTCTGTCCGGCTCGGTTAACACCGGCAGTATGGTGGCTAAGGATATTATGGAAAAATATCCCGAAGCAAAAATTGTTTGCGTAGACCCCAAGGCTCCTTGTATGGGCGAGGGTATGATTGTAATCAAAGCTGCAGAGCTCGTAGCCGAGGGTAAATCTCTTGATGAGATTTTAGCATATATTGAAGAAAACAAGCTCAGAATGAATCAGTTTTGTACAGTTAATACTCTTGATTACCTCAAGCGTGCAGGTCGTGTGAAGGCTTCTTCTGCGTTTTTTGGCAATCTTTTCGGTGTTAAGCCTATTATTATTTCTGACATCAATGGTCAGAATACAGCTATTAAAAAGGTTAAGGGCAGACTTGCTTCTATGGATGAGATTGTAAACTTACTCGCAGACGCTATGCAGGGAGAAGAAGACCGCCGTGTGTTTGTAGGTCACGCGGATTGTCCTCAAGAAGAGGTTGACTATGTTGTAAACAAGGTTAAGGAAGTAGTCGGTACAGAAGAGATTTTTGTTGACTATATCGGTCCTATCATTGGTGCTTCTGTAGGCCCCGGTGCTATGGTAGTTTACGGTTGGGGTAAAAAGGTTGAGCTTGAAGGCTGATAAGATTTTTTGATTTTTTGGAGGATGAGTATGGGTACACAGAACCTTACAGGCGAAATGTTTGCACAGATGGTGCAAAATGGTGCCGCAAACCTTAGAAATAACGCACAGACAGTAAATGACCTTAATGTTTTTCCTATTCCCGATGGTGACACAGGCGATAATATGTGCCGTACTATCGAGGGCGGTGCTTCGGTAGCAAGTGCCGAGGGCGATGTGCCTGTAAGCGAGGTTTGCTCTAAGGTTGCTGAGGGTATGCTTCTTTCTGCAAGAGGCAACTCAGGTGTTATTCTTTCTCAGTTTTTCGAGGGTATTAACCTTGGTATGAAGGATGTCGAGACTGCTGACGTAAAGGCTGTAGCCGAGGCTTTCAGAGCAGGCGTTAAGCAGGCTTACTCCTCTGTTATTACTCCTACTGAGGGTACAATTCTTACGGTTATGCGTGAGGCAACTGACGTTGCCGCCGAGAAAATCACCGAGGACAGCACCCTTGAGCAGTTTTTTAAAGCTTATATTAAAGAAATGTACCTTTCTTTGGACCGTACTCCCGAGCTTTTGCCTGTTTTGAAAGAGGCAGGCGTTATTGACAGCGGCGGTGCAGGCTTCTCCTTCATTATTGAGGGTATGTATAAAGCACTTAAAGGTGAGGAAATAACTTCGGATAAGGTTGTTACAACTGTTTCTGCTGAGGCGGTTACAGGCAACTTTGACGAAAATACAGAAATGGAATTTGGTTATTGCACCGAGGCTCTTGTTCAGTTAAGAAGCGAGAAAACTGACGTAGACGCCTTTACTGTTGATGCTCTTATAGAATATCTCGAGAGTATCGGCGGCGACTCTATAGTTGCTTTTAAAACAGGCACAAAGGTAAAGCTTCACGTGCACACCTTTACTCCCGACAAGGTTTTGGCTTATTGCCTTACCTTTGGCGAGTTTATTACGGTTAAAATCGAGAATATGTCAATTCAGCATAGCGAAACAACCGTCGAAAACCGCTTTGAACGTAAAGAGGTTGTATCAAACGAACGCAAAAAGTTCGGTGTGGTAGCTGTTGCAAGCGGTGACGGTATTAAGGAAATGTTTACCTCTTTAGGTGCTGATGCTATTGTTGACGGTCAGCAGACTATGAATCCCTCTTCAGAGGATTTTATCAAGGCTTTCGATGCAGTTAACGCCGAAACAATTATTGTGCTTCCCAATAACTCAAACATTGTGCTTGCCGCAAAGCAGGCAGGCGAGCTTTATAAAAACTCTGAGGTTGTTGTGGTAGAAAGCACAACCATAGCTGAGGGCTATGCAGCATTAACTATGCTTGATTTAACAAGTGAGGATATCAACGTTATCGTTGATGACCTTAATATGGCAATTTCAGGTGTTACTACCGGTCTTGTTACTTACGCAGTCCGCGACACAAGTCAAGACGGATTTGATATTAAGACTGACGATTGGCTGGGCTTTTCTAAAAAGACAATCCTGTCTGTAGAAAAGGACAAGGTAAGTGCCGCTACAAAGCTTCTTGATGCAATTGATAAAACAGGTAAAGAGGTTATTATTGCCATTGCAGGTAAGGATGCAACAGCTGAGGAGCTTACAGCAGTTCATGATTATGCCGCTAAAAATTATCCTATGGTAGAATTTTACGAGGTTGACGGCGGTCAGGATATTTACAGCTTTATTTTTGCTGTTGAATAAGGAAGTGGATTTATGCAGTGGTTGATTAGTATTGCCTGTGCAGTTGTTGCTTACCTGTTAGGAAGTCTTAACGGCGGTATTATGGTAACTCAGCTTTTAAATAATGCAGATATAAGGGAAAGCGGCTCGGGCAACGCAGGCTTTACCAACGTTAAGCGTGTATATGGAGCAAAAAATGCCGCGATTGTTTGTATTGTAGATATTGTAAAGACGATTGTAGCCTGTGGTGTAGGTGGCTTTGTAGTTAATCACTTTACCGAAAACTCTTATATAGCAGGGGCACTTTTGTGCGGGCTGTTTGCACAGCTTGGTCACATTTTCCCCATATATTACGGATTTAAGGGCGGTAAGGGTTTTATCTGCGGTATGACAACAATTTTTATGGCAGATCCTTTGATTTTTCTTGTTGCCTTGGCAATGCTTTTTTCTGTAACGCTTATTTCAAAATATGTTTCTCTTGGCTCCTTATGTGCAACTCTCAGCTATGCAATTATGTTTGTTGTTTTTCATAATGATGATGTAGCAGCTTACCTGATTGCTATAGCTTTGGCGGTGGTTGTATTTATTTCCCACAGAGAAAATATTAAAAGACTTATAAATAAAACCGAAAGAAAAACATATTTCTTCGGTATGGATAAAAAGACAAAAGAGGAATCAAAGTGAGTATAAAAACTTACTTAGCAGGCGCAGATATCGGCTCCACCACCGTTAAGCTTGCTGTTCTTGACGAGAACGGCAACATGGTGTTTGGACGGTATATGCGCCATTTTGCTAATATCAGAGATACATTCAAAGATTTGCTTATTGAAGCAAAAAAACAGCTTGGCGACATTAGTCTTAAGCTTAAGGTAACAGGCAGCGGAAGCCTTAATCTTTCGAAGCTTATGAGTATAGGCTTTGTGCAGGAGGTTGTGGCAGAAGCCGAGGCAGTAAAACGTCTTGCTCCCCGGACTGACGTCGCCATTGAGCTTGGCGGCGAGGATGCAAAGATAATCTACTTTACAGGCGGCTTGGAGGAGCGAATGAACGGTGTTTGTGCTGGCGGCACAGGCTCCTTTATAGACCAGATGGCGGCACTTTTGCAGACTGATGCAACGGGACTGAACGAGTATGCCAAAGGCTATAGCCAGATTTATCCCATTGCGGCAAGGTGCGGCGTTTTTGCCAAAAGCGATATTCAGCCCTTAATTAACGACGGTGCTACCAAAGAGGATTTGGCGGCGTCGATTTTTCAGGCTGTTGTAAATCAGACTATTTCAGGTCTTGCCTGCGGTAAGCCTATTAGAGGTACGGTTGCGTTTTTAGGCGGCCCCTTGCACTTTTTAACCGAGCTTAAGGCGGCGTTTGTGCGTACCTTAAAGCTTACTGATAAAACTACCGTCGACCCCGAAAATTCCCACCTTTTCCCTGCAATAGGTACGGCTTTTTTGTCTGAGGACAGCGAGGAAAAGGTAATTTCGCAAATCATTTGTGATTTAGAGAATGCGGGGGAGATGAGCTTTGAATTAAAGCGTCTTGAGCCTTTGTTTGAAAACGAGGCAGAGTATAGCGAATTTGCAAGCCGACACGCCAAAAATAAGATTAAACGCGGTGATTTAAGTACATACAAGGGCGGATGTTATCTTGGAATCGATGCAGGCTCAACTACCACCAAGCTTGCACTTGTGGGCGAAAACGGCGAGCTTTTGTGGGACTTTTATTCAAGCAACAACACTTCTCCCATAAATACAGCAAAAAAAGCAATGAAGGAGCTTTCTAAAAGCTTTCCCGACTCTGCGGTGATTAAGGGTGCCTGCTCAACAGGCTACGGCGAAAGCCTTCTTAAAGCCGCGTTTAAGCTTGATTTCGGCGAGGTCGAGACCATTGCGCACTACACTGCCGCCAGATTTTTTGACAAGGATGTTGAGTGTATGCTCGACATTGGCGGTCAGGATATGAAGTTTATAAAGATTAAGAACGGCTCTGTTGACAGCGTGCTTTTAAACGAGGCTTGCTCGTCGGGTTGCGGTTCGTTTCTCGAAAACTTTGCTGTTTCTATGGGTAAAACTGCCCCTGAATTTTCAAAATCTGCACTTTTTGCACCGCATCCTCTGGATTTAGGTACAAGGTGTACAGTTTTTATGAATTCTAACGTTAAACAAGCCCAGAAAGAGGGAGCAACCTTAGACGACATATCTGCAGGACTTGCCTACAGCGTTGTTAAGAATGCTCTCTTTAAGGTTATTAAGCTTTCGAGTGCCAACGATTTAGGCGAGCATATTATGGTGCAGGGCGGTACCTTTTGCTCAGAGGCGGTGCTCAGAGCGTTTGAAAAGCTTACGGGAAAGAATGCACTTTGCCCCGATATTTCTGGACTTATGGGTGCTTTTGGTGCGGCTCTTATTGCAAAAGAGCGAAGTGCAGGTGAAAGCACAATTATAAGCTTTGATGAAATTGAGGACTTAAAATATACGACCACGGCTATCCGTTGCGGCAAATGTCCTAATAACTGCATGCTGACGGTTAATACCTTCAGAGGCAAAGAACGTCACATTTCGGGTAACCGTTGCGAACGTCCTTTGGGTGGCTCTTCAAATGCTAAAAAAGGCTTTGATATGACCGAGTATAAAAAGGATAGGATTTTCGCCCTTGAGCCTCTTAACGAAGAAAAGGCAAAAAGAGGAGTCATAGGTATACCCAGAGTTCTTAATATCTACGAGAACTTCCCATACTGGGGAAGGCTTTTTAAAGAGCTTGGTTTTAAGGTTGTGCTGTCACCCTATTCAAGCCGTGAGATTTACGAAATGGGTATGGAGTCAATCCCATCTGAAAGTCTTTGTTACCCTGCAAAGCTTGCCCATGGTCATATTGAATGGCTTATAAAGAACGGCTGTGACAGAATTTTCTATCCCAGTGTATACTTCGAGCGACCCGAAGAGGGTGCCAAAAATAAATATAACTGCCCTATTGTTATCGGTACTCCCGAAAATATTAACAATAACGTAGAGAATATAACCTCGGGCAAAGCACAGCTTATTCATCCATTTGTGGCTTTTTCAGACGAAAAAACCTTAACTGACCGAGTTGCACAGGTTTTTGCCGAGAACTTCGGTATAAAAAAGAGCGAAACTAAAAAAGCCTCTGCCAAGGCTTGGCAGGAACTTATGAGTGCAAAGGCAGATATTCGCAAAAAGGGTGCTGAGATTATTAAGAAAACCGAGTCTGAGGGTGGCAAGATGATTGTGCTGGCAAGCCGTCCTTACCATTGTGACCCCGAAATTAACCATGGTATTCCTCAGATGATTGCATCCTACGGCTTTAACGTGCTTACAGAAGACAGTGTCCCTGAGAATGTAAAGGTTGAAAGACCCCTGCGTGTTACCGACCAGTGGAGCTATCACTCACGCCTTTATCGTGCGGCTGAGTTTGTTCGCCACAGAGATGACGCCGAACTTTTACAGCTTAACTCCTTCGGTTGTGGTCTTGATGCAGTTACAACCGATCAGGTTGCCGAGATTTTAGAGCCTGCAGGCAAGCTTTACACAGTGCTGAAAATAGACGAGGTTAATAACCTTGGTGCCGCAAGAATACGCATTCGTTCTCTTATGGCGGCTATTAACGAGCGAGATGCTAAGGGTGTTAAGCACAATGAGGTTTCCACAGCTTACCATCGTGCAGTATTTACCGAGAAAATGCGTGACGACCGTTATACGATTATTGCTCCGCAGATGGCACCAATGCATTTTGAGCTTGTTCAAGCTACCTTCAACGCCTACGGATACAATTTTGTTATCCTCGACAACGACAATCGTGCAGCTGTTGATATGGGACTTAAGTGTGTTAATAACGACGCCTGTTATCCGTCTCTTATTATGGTGGGTCAGCTTTTAGATGCAGTTAAAAGCGGTAAGTACGATACCTCTAAGCTTGCAATACTTATGACTCAGACAGGCGGATGTTGCCGAGCTACTAACTATATCGGTTTTATCCGACGTGCCTTAGAGCGAGAGGGCGTAGGGCATATACCTGTAATTTCACTTAACCTCAGCAAGCTTGAGTCTAATCCGGGCTTTAAACTAACTGTTCCTATGATGATACGCGGCGGTGCAGGACTTGTTTACGGTGACCTTATTATGAAGTGTCTTTACCGCACCAGACCCTACGAAAAAGAAAAGGGCAGTGCCGAAGCACTTAAACGCAAGTGGCTTGATGAGTGTGCTTTGCAGATTCAGAAAAAACATTTTTCAGTATCTACATACATAAAGACCTGCAAGGCAATTGTTAAGGATTATGATAATCTGCCCTTAACCGACGAGAAAAAGCCAAGAGTTGGTATAGTTGGCGAAATTTTGGTAAAATATATGCCCCTTGCCAACGGCAACCTTGTAGAAAGGCTTGAAGAAGAAGGTGCCGAGGCTGTTGTGCCTGATTTCTTGGACTTCTTTATTTACAGCGGATACGGCAGAGCGTTTCGTCACAAGAACTTAGGCGGCAAGCTAAGCTCTAAAATCGGCGGTGCCGCCCTTGGCAAGATGCTTAACTTTGTTCGACTTCCTGCTACAAAGGCACTTAAAAAGAGTAAACGTTTTGAACCCTCTACTCCTATGAAGGAACTTGCAAAAACCGCAAGCCGATTTATCTCAATCGGTAACCAGTACGGCGAGGGTTGGTTCTTGACTGCCGAGATGGTTCATTTTATTGAAAATGGTGTGCCAAATATTGTTTGTATTCAGCCATTCGGTTGTTTGCCAAACCATATAGTAGGCAAGGGTGTGCTTAAGGCTGTACGCAGTGCTCTTCCCAAGGCAAACATTGCAACGGTAGACTATGACCCCGGTGCCAGCGAAGTAAATCAGCTTAACCGTATTAAGCTTATGCTTACGGAGGCTAAAAATAATATTAAAGAATAACGAAAAATCCCACCGAAATCAATCGGTGGGATTTTAGTTTGTCAATAAGATTTAAGATTAAGCTTCAAGAATAGCTCTGTTTCTCTTAGCGTAAACAAAGTTGATGATTACAAAGATAAGAGCAATCTCGTTGAAAAGTGCGGCTACAACAATTGAGCCAACAGAGCCGGCGTGCTTTGCGGTAAGCTCGGGATTTAAACGATATTTGCCAACCTTAGAAGCCATTACAAGATTTACAATAGCTACAGCAAGAAGGATAATGCCGAATGTGATGTAAAAAGCACTGAAAGCAATTACGCCTGCACCTGCCAGGATAGCGATGTCATCTTCGGTGAATTCAATCTCGTTGCCGTCAATGTAAACGCTTGCGTTGTCATCGTTGATTTCGATTCTGCCATCACCGATATGAACGCTTGCACCATCATCAGCAATGTCAATACTGCTGTTGAAGCTAAGCTCGCTTGTGTATGTTTCGTCAGCTGTCAGGTAAGCTCCTGCAATTGCTGAAACAACGCCGCAAACCATAATGATAACTGCAAGTACAAGTGCTACGATACCATAGATTTTGTAAGCGAGTCGTTCGTGCTTAAGACCTGTAGAAAGTCTTGCTAATGCATTTTCTTTTGTGTTCATTTTAAATATACCTCCAAAATTTAATAAAAAATGAAATATGTAAAAATATTACTGCTGTGAATTATATTCGTTCTGACGAGCTTTGATACGCTCAATAACAGCGGTATTATTTTTTGCAATAATAAAGTAAACAATGTTAAAGACAAGTGCTACGCCGTTGAAGAATGCACAGAAAACAATTGAACCTACTGAAAAATGACCTATACCGTCTTGACAGTCGGTGTAAAGCTTTGCTCGGTAATTGACGAGCTTTTTGTTCATAGATAAGTTGATAATCGCAATGGGTAAAAACATAGCACCCATAAAGGTGTAGACCATAGCTACAGGTATGAAAGCCAAAAACTCGCCGCCCTCAGCAGCTACAGCTGCACCCATAAGCAAGCTTAATACTAAGCCGAAAAATGAGTAGAAAGCTGATATAGCGACCCAAACTACACCTGTAATTTTCCAGGCAAGCCTTTCGTGCTTTAAGCCTAAACTGAACTTGTCAAGTAATGCCTGTTCCTCGGCTCTTAACTCTTCGTCTGATTTAGGAGCCTCTGTTTTAACATTTACAGGCTGAGTTTTGTAAACGGGGGCCTCGGTTGCATATGGGTTTTCATCCGTGGTAGGGGCAAACTCAACAGGAGCACCGCAGGCGTTGCAAAATTTCCCGTTCTCCACAAGCTCTTTGCCGCATTTTGTACAATACTTCATAAATATTAACCTCCTTATAAAATAATACTGATTTTCATATTTTTCATACACCCTCATTAAGGCTTGCGGGATTTGCAAATCGGGAGTGGATGGATAATTTGCATTTCCCGCAATTGTGCCTTTACGGCAACAGTCCTTTACTTCCTATCTTTCATATACCTTCCGCGGACTGTATTACCGTACTAATACAATAATACAATTTAATATAAATGTCAACACTATTTTGACAAATTTTTTATAAAGCCAAAGACTTGGTAAAAAATTACCTTTTTTTGTTTTTATGCTCGATTTTATATCCGTATACCATATAAGTAATTGTCATAGTGAGCCATAATGCTGAAACTATAAGCATAGGCATAAGACCCGTTCCAAACATCATGCCTAAAACTGTAATCATCCAGACAAAGATAATTACGTGACTCATAACCTTATATGTGCGGAAGCCGGTTTCGTAAAGCATCAGCTTCTGAGCTTCGTCTAAGCTCTGCTCCCATTCCTTCTGGAAGTTAACTGCAAGTGCTTCGCCCTTTTTCTCGGGGTTAATTTTTTTAATAAGCTGAACACAGGCTCGCTGGATAATAGTGTTGTAAACCATTGTGGCTATCATAGTTAAAAGGGTAGCAATACTTAGGGGCAACATGCTCATAAATATTTCGCCTGATGCCAGATAAAACTGTGCGTAGGCATTTATGCCGAAAAGGGAATAAACCAAAATAAGGCCAATCGTAAGCATAGAGATGATTATGCCAAGCTTAGTTTCTACTTTTTCGATGTACTCTTCATTCTCGCCGTCCCAATTTGCTGTTGCTTTGCGGGTTTTGATGTAGCTTATTAAAGAAAATATAGTTACAAATACAAAAACTGCAATCATTGCAACAGGAGTTGCGTAAATAAGAATGTTTTTGACAACCTCTTTTATGGCGGTTAAATCGAAGCTTTCAGTCTCAGTCGACATATAGCCCATAAACCATCCGAAAGCTCCGCCTAAGACGAAAAGCACAATAAGCACTATAACTGCTTTCAGGGTCTTTTTATCGTTTGATTTTTTGTTAGTTTTCATATTCCTCATCCTCCGTGTAAATAAAAATGTCTTCAACCTTTACTCCGCACACCTTTGCGATTTTTAGTGCAAGGGTAACAGATGGCGAGTAGTCCCCACGCTCTATCTGGCTTATGGTCTGACGGGATGTGCCTACCAAAGCACCCATCTCAGCCTGATTAACCCCAAGAGCCGAGCGATATTCCTTAAGCTTGTTATTAAGGGGCATTTTATTCACTCCTTCCAAATTAGCAAAATGACAAGTATCCTTGTCAAATTTATTATAACAATGACAAGGAAACTTGTCAACATCTTTTTGGAAAATTTGATAATCAGGTACAAATTAACATAAAAGACCTTTGCATTTTGTATACCTGCAACAAAAAACCGCCACAGATAATCCGTGACGGTTGATTCTTAATATTTGTTTTTCTAAACACAGTTTTTACGTTTGACCCCACCGTTGATGAAACTTAAAAGTCTTATCTTTCCTTTCAAAAGGTGGAGTTGCCCTCGGGTGGCTAACCCGTGGCTAACGGCTTATGCTCTTATTCTGAAAGTTTCAGGGGCCTTTTTGTATACAAGTAAGCAAGCGATTAAGCAGTAAATAATTGAGAAACCAAGTATAGATAATCCGAAATACAGTGTAGGAAGCTCAATATGCATAAACATATAGCAGACTGCATAGGTAAGACCCATAATAATTGAATATGTACCGCTTCTCACCCTCTCAGGGTTCGAGTCCCTAAGCTTAATCTAAGAAAAAAGAAAAAAGCACCTTCTATTGAAGATGCTTTCTGCTTTATGGTGGGTCAACAGGGACGGAAGATTTATAAAATCTTCCCATCCTCGGAGCATAGCTCCCTCGGACTTCGAAGCTAAAAACAGTCCGCAGGACTGTTTTCTTAACGCTTCTCACCCTCTCAGGGTTCGAGTCCCTAAGTTTAATCTAAGATAAAAGAAAAAAGCACCTTCTATTGAAGATGCTTTCTGCTTTATGGTGGACCAACACTATTAAAACACAAACCCTCAGAACTTTCCAGGTTCTCTTGGATTTCTTCAAGTAGTAAATCATTGACTGTAACTGGTTTATCCCCTGAATTGAATATGATTGTAAGTTTATCATCATAAAGATATACGGCATTTACAAAAATATTAATGAGTGTTTTTCGGTATTTTTCGTCATTGTTTCTGTTGTTTTTCAGCGAAAGCAAGAAGAACAAAATATCATCCTCACTAACAATATTAATTGATTTTTCTTCTTTTAATATTTCACTGTTAAGACTTTTGATTTGTTCATTAACCTGAGAAAGTTTACCCAAAACTGACTGTCTGATTTCTTTATCTTCACATTCAGAAAGAACCTCTAAAAGATTATCGTGCTTTCTGATAGCTTTAGATAACTGTGATTTCAAATCTTGAAGATGATATGATTCTTGCTGTGAAGCACATAACTCGGAAACAGCTTTTGCAATCTTTTTTATATTTCTGTCAGTAAGCAACTTCTTACATTGCTCAACAACTATATTTTCTATGTGTTCTTTTCTTACTGATTTTTTATTACAGCCATATTTTCTTTTTCCGTTGCAAGTATAGTATCTATATACACTTCCAAGATGACCTTTTCCAGAAATACCTGTCATCATTTCTTTGCAGTAACCACAGAACAATTTAGTTGTAAGCAGATAATCCTCTTTAGCTTTACTTCTCGCAGGTGCTTGCTTGTTTTTAGCAAGTCTTTTCGCAACTTTTTCAAACAGTTCATCAGAAATAATTCTTGGTATACCGTCAGGAATTTCTGTGCCTTTATAGGTATATACTCCTGTGTACCTTTTATTCCTCAGCATTGTCTGTAATGAGTTTTTCTTGAACTCCTTGCCTTTAGCAGTTGTATATCCTAATCTGTTTAAGTAATCGACAATTTCCGAAATACTAATACCATCTGCATACATTTCAAAGACCTTTTTTACAATCGGTGCTTTGCCGTTGTCAATCTGAAATCTTTTTTCACGATCTATTTTATATCCTAACGCAATATTTCCGCCTGTACTTAAACACTTTTCAGCATTGATATCCATACCTCTTTTAACTTTCTGTGATAATTCGGCAGAGTAATACTCAGCCATACATTCAAAGAATCCCTCTACAAGTATACCATCAGGTTGGTCGCTGACGGTTTCCTTTGCGGACAAAACACGTACGCCGTTATTCTTTAATAATTCCTTGTATTTTGCACTACTAAATCTATTACGTGAAAATCTGTCAAACTGATATACAACTACATACTGAAAACCTTTTTTAGAACTATCACCTATCATACGTAAGAAAGAGGGTCTGTTATCATCTCTACCAGACATAGCTCGGTCTATATATTCGTTGACAACTGTGTATCCTTGTTTTTCACAGTATTCATAACATACTTTAAGCTGACCCTCTATACTTGTTTCCTGTTGACTATGGGAAGAATATCTAGCGTATATTACTGCGTTCATAATTAACATCCTACACTGCATTTTGATTTTTATCCATCTATACAAACTAATTTAAATTGTTTACCTAGTGGTGTCAATTGAATTGATGTTCCTAAATATTGAATTACAGATTTATGTACAGGAAACTTTAGGTTTGAAGAAATAGCTTTATTTATATAGTTTTTATATATTGAGGTAAAAATTCCATACATCGAATTGAGTACAGTATCATATATATAGTTAACATTATTTTTGTAAAACCAATACTCATTGCAATAATCATAAACTGATAAATTCTTTTGGATTGCTTTGTTCAGATGTGTATACTCTATAAGTCCAAGAGTTTCAAGAACAGCAATGGAGAAAGATAATTTTTCTATTGTAGTACTAAATACAATATGTTTTTCAGATAAGATACTATCTTTTGAAAAATCATCTAACGCTATTGATTTAAACAATTCAGCATCAACATATGATAAACGTTTAATTATATCTGTAAAAATAGGGTGAACATATGCTTCTTTTTCTGAGTTGATTGATGAGGCAATAAGATTAGTAAACATTTCTCTTAACTCTTTTTTTTCAACACAGTACTTAGAAGCTTCAAGAGCTGGTGCTACTATTTGTGTATCCGCTTCAATTCGATTCTTTGATGGTATTCTTTCTATCTTTTCATTTAATTCTTCCTCATATTTTTTTAAAGATAAAGCATATTTGATTTTTCGTTTTTCTGCCAAAAGACCTATTCCACCAAAAACAAGATACCATGCATCACCTAAAGTGGACCCGATTCTTTTTGTGGGTTCGTCTGCAATGTTAGTTAATGCTACATTAGCAAATTCAGGAATAGGAGATATGTTAATATTTTTTTCTTGTTTGCTTTCCATAATATTACCTTTCATTCTCTATAATGTATAAATATTTGTATATAGTAGGGTAAGATAATGAACAAAGTCGGGAGAACTCCTTTTTGTTTATCTCGCCGTTTTTATATTTAGGATAGTGCTTATAGAATATGCTTGGAATATCATCAGCGGTGGTTGTTGGTCTGCCAATATTCTTGCCTTTTGCCTTAGCATTTTCCATACCACTTTTAACTCTCTGACTGATGATGTTTCTTTCAAGTTCGCTGAATACGCCCATCATTTTTAGCATACCCTCGGTCATAGGGTCAAGTTCTTTTGTGCAGTCAACAACAAATGTACCTAACACCAATTTAATATGCTTATCTTTGGCAAATTCTATTATCTCACATAGTTGCTTGGTGCTTCTGGTAATTCTACTTACTTCGGTAGAAATAATCGTATCGCCAGAATTTACACAGTTTAAAAGCCTGTTGAGCTCAACTCGGTTCTCTTTTAATCCGCTTTCATATTCTAAGTAGACATCATCAAGGGGAACACCTTGTTTGTTTAGTTCCCTGACCTGACGGTTAATGTCCTGCAACTGTTCATTTGTAGAACATCTTGCGTATCCGTAAATCATAACATGCACCTCACAGATGTTATATTTACATTTATTATAAGATATAAACGAAAGGCAGTCAACTGTTTCTTTTATACTTTTAGGGGAGATTTAATAAGTTTTCATGTATTTTTACAAAGCTATAAAATATAAGCGAAAAGAGATGCTATTTTTTATATTGGTCTGATAAAATAAAGCTCCCGAAAATTCACGATTTCGGGAGTTGTTTAGTGTTGGTATTAAATTGTGGTTAATTATCTTCTGCCACCGCATTGAGTCCACAAAGGACACCCTATATTACAACCAATAGACCATCCTTTTTCATTTTTCTTACCATACGGACACATACCAGTTCCCCAAAGACATTGTCTGTCAGACAGATAACTCTTTTGGGGTTTAGAGTTGTTAGATATTTTATTACCTAAAGCTACTCCAAGAGCTATCTTGAATATATCACTTAACATATTATCTTGCTCCTTTGAAACTATCAGCAGTTAGATAATTATTACATATACTCGTGCCCTGTGCTGATGAAGTTAATTCTGCATCCTTGATACTGAGACCTGATTATATCCTTGGCTGCATTAAGAGAATAAGCTCTTACTACCTGTTCAGTTCTTCTGCCGTCTACTGTGAAAGTAAGTCTGTAATAGTTCATCATATCTGCTCACATCCTTTCTATATATTTATTTCTTGCCGAATATACTGCGAACTGATTTACCAAATGAGTTTTTCGCAGATGAAAATGCATTTCCTACAGCTTCTTTATCTATGTTTAGTTTGCCAAGCAATCCGCTGTCAGAATTTGTAGTAGGTGTAGTTTCAACTGTAGGTGTTGATAAGTCAGTAACTTCCTTGACCTCTTTGAGTTTGGGATATTGTTCCTCTGTATAGATATTTTCATCAAAATCATATCCATAGTAAGAAATAAGAGTTTTGACCTCGTCAGTATCTCCGAATTTTTCTTTCATAAACTCAAACAATTCAATATTATAAGGGAAAATAGTAATAATATTAGAAAGGACATCTATTAGTTTATCTTGGCTAAATCTCGGATTTAATAAGTTCTGGAATATCGCATTAGCCTGAGCTTCCATTTCTTGCGTGGGAAAATAAATAGAGTATCCGTTATTATGAAGCTCGAAAGTGAGAGTAAGAAAAACATTGCAATAGTCAGCATATATCCTGTTAAAGAGCAGGTGAGGGGTAATTCTGTCATATAATTCTGCTTTCTGCACATCGTTGATTTTTGAACCCTCGGCTTTAGCGGTGTTAAACAATCCGTCAGATACACCACTCATCAAAGAACCTAATAAGCCACCGCCTAAACCGCTACTGCCTATCATATTTCCTGTTAGATTCTTAGCACCATCAACTAAGCTTCCGACTACCTGATTGTTTGCTTCGAGTGTAAGATTGACACTCTCGACCATAGTATTGTAGTCATCAATGGCAAGGTGGAATACCTCAGTATGTTCACCGAAGAAATAATCATGGGTAACAGTATAAATACCTTCCATAACTAACACATCTATTGCTTTATGTGTTAATATCTCCAGATTGGAGTTGTAAATATCCATAAAGCAACTCATAAACTCATCAAAGTTATGTATGTTTGAGATGTACTCGTTGACAGCATTGTCTGCACATACTCTTGCTAACTGCCTAAATTTCATTTTATACGCATTGAATAAATCTCTGTCAGCAGAAATTACAATCTCTTTACCGCATAAAGGAAATACCTTTTCTCGCAATCATTACAACAACTCATAGTGTGAACTCCTTTTAGAAAGATATTTTAATTTTCATTTCAATTATACTACTCGTTTTGTAAATCGTCAACACAATTCGTGTTGTATATTAAAAATTTTTATATTTGCTATTAAGATATATACGAGGTGATAATAATGAACTTTGGTGATAGACTTCGTATGTTAATTGAAGAACGAGATATTACACAGAAAGAACTTGCGTCTCAACTGAATATTGCTCCCTCTACTGT
>JAUNEH010000012.1:0-16579 GCA_030525665.1 Ruminococcus sp. | reverse complement strand
AGAATACTCGTGAACCTGACTTTGCCACATTGAAAATGCTTGCTAAATATTTTGATGTTTCCATAGACTATCTCTTGGATTTTCATGTGGGTAAAAACACCACTCTCCAAGAGGAAGAAATGCTTCGTGTATTCAGATGTATATCACCTGAACAGCAGTATGTTTGTATAGAACAATGCAAAGTGTTTGTCCGACTTAACCACAAGGAAACCGCTAAGAAAAAGTCATCATAATAGATTTTAATAACAGATAGTTTACTATGCCCTCTGACAGCCGTCAGGGGGATGTTTTTATATACAACCTTTTATATTTACAGTCAGAAAAATTACTGTAATAAGTTTGCTTGCTCAGTAAAGTAAAACATTTGCTATCTGTGCAATACAGGCTTACATCTAACCGAGATGAACATACAGTCAAATAAAATGCATAGGAGAATAATAATGAAAAGATTAAATAGAAGAATTACAGCTTCGGCAGATGTTTGGGAAGATGAACTTGTTATGCCTGTTCAAACAGTTGTTGCTATGCTTCGTGATATACCTGAACTTGCAGGAGTTACAATCACTAGTACTCAACCGAACGCAGATACTGCGGTAATATACATAGGCGATTCAGAATATAAGTTTATGAGTATCTTGTAATACTTTCTTTCTCAACCTGTTTTACACTATCATACTGAATAAATGACAAAGCCAATGAACATTCTCGCTTCTGTTCATTGGCTTTGTTATTTATAGATTGGAGTGGTTGTTATGTGAATTCAGCAAAAATATACTTTGTTTCCCACTCTATCTATGGTATTTTATTTAGTACAAATTGAAGCCGTTTTCTTCGTCATGGGGTATTCTCTGTTGTATACTAGATACTTTATAAATGATTTCTTGTACTTTCCATTCAAAAAAGTTTGAATCCGCAGGCGAATCAAATAAACTTATTAAGTCGTATTTTAAATCTTCCAACAGAAAAATACAATCCGCATGGCGGAGCGTTCCTGTTGAACATAGATAGTGTTTGATGTCGCCTACACATTTAATAGTTTTTGCCATTTTATTATCTCCTTTAATAAAAATATTTTTTGTTTTTTTACTGCCGTTACAAACCACGTGTCCGTGCAGTCTGGAAACAGGCAGTTAGAATAAATCTTCTACAAAGGCAACAATATGAGGGTTAACATTATATTTCCACAGTATGGAGCAAACATCAGCCTCAGCCTCTTGCAAAAGATACTCATGTACAACACCACGGTGGTAGTTAAACCATCCGCATATGATTTCTCTCAATTTACAGCATACCGCTAGGGCATTATCGCAGATATGAGATGATACAACGCTTTCTATCTTTTCAACTAATGACTTGATGTTGTATTCAGACGGTGTAATGTCAATACCAAAGTAATTATTCTTAACATTCCATCCCAGATAGTCAAATCCACCATCAATATGAGATATGTAAGTTTTTTCTTTTGAAAGTTTCAATCCTCGTTCTGTAAGGAAAGGTTCTATTACGTTCGGAATACAATCTAAAACATCTTTTCTTGTATAACCAAAAACCAAGAAGTCATCTGCATATCTTACAAAGTCAACATTGGAACAATAGCCTCTTATTTTTTCTTCCAACCCATCAAGAACCATATTACAAATAACAGAAGATAAACAGCTACCTTGCGGAATACCTGAATCATTGTAATAAACCGTATTTGACGAAAGATAACCGCTATCCAGAAATTTACGAAGCATAACCTTGTCCATAGGTATATTATTCATAATCCACTCATGACTAATATTATCAAAGCACTTCTCGATATCAGTTTGAAGTATCCAGTTTCTTATGGGTATACTACGCACTATGTCATAACACTCCATAATAGCATCACGAGTGCATTTGCCTTTTCTATATCCGTATGAATGTTTATCCGCTGTGTATTCTGCTATAGGTTCTAATGTAAACTTATACAGAGTTTGCATAGCACGGTCTTTCATAGTAGGGATACCTAACTTTCTCATAGTTCCATCAGGTTTCGGTATGTATACTTCCCTAAGCGGTTTCGGTGAATACCCTCGTCGGTTTAAATCTAATATCGCATTGAATTTTTCTTCTGAGGTTTTCCAAACAACACCATCTACTCCAGGTGTGTTTTTACCTTTGTTACTTGTAACGATTTTGACAGCTAATGCCTTTGCATAAAACGAATGTATCAATTTGTGTTGCAACCATCCTGCTTTGGCTGAGTCGCCTTTAGTAAAAGCGGTAGTAATTCCAGCCTGTAGCTTCTTAACACTTGCTTCAGCTTTGGTAAAATCGATATCTTCCCAAGCGGAAATTGTGTCAGAAGTAGCACACACGGTTGTGTTCATTTTGCTTGCTCCTTTCAGAAGTTCTACAGGCTGTATTACGCCTTAGTTAATCTTTGCTTGCCCCAATTACCGCAGGTCGTAATCTGCATATACTTAATATGTATATCGGGACACGCACAGATGTGCCTTTTTCCTCTCATTGGGAATAATCAACTCCTTTCAATGTGATATTCTATTTATACAGACAAAGTCTGCTAATAGCCTGTAAACTAATGTTCATTGTTATTCTCAGCTTTTTTATACAGCTCATATTCTTCTTGATGCTGTTTTATGTAGTCTTGGATGTCAGCATAAATAACTCTTGCAAAGTCCTGAGCTTGCTGTTTACTTATTGCGAATTTCGAGTAATCGATAATAGGCTGACACCCCTTTCCGTCAGATTATCTTGACAGTATCAATTCTATCAGATAAAATTAGCATAGAGTTACTAATGATATGCTTTAAATTTGGTGAAAGTGATATTTTAGTAGTAGAGATATACTAATATTGTTGATAGAAGGGTGATATTGATGGAAACTGCCAGTAATTTTGACGTTAAGAAAGTTTTGTCAAGGATTGTAAAAGAGATAGATATAATAATAAACAAAGCCATAGAACCAAAGAGCAAAACAGAAAAGAAGGATAATAAGAAGAACTTTTTTGTGAGAAATCAGACTGAAAACATTATACCTATTTCAAGAGATACATATTACAATTACACAGCATATACAAATGGTAAAAGAGAAGACAATCCATTAAAATCAATTAGTTTAGCAACTTTCTATGAGATTTGCAAAACCACAAATGTATCTGCTGATTATTTCTTAGGGTTTATTCAGACAAAGAGAAAAGAACAATCTGCGGATATGGTTAGTAGAGAGTTCGGGTTATCAGATAAAGCAATAGAACGTTTGAAGATGATTAATCAAAAAAAGGCTGATGATGCGGATGACGTTATTATACATTTTGTTAATATGCTCTTAGAATATGATTATTTCTGGGAGAACTTTGAGTATAGCTTTAGTGATTATTTGTCGGTTTCTATAAAGGGCAGAGAATCTTTGGTTGACCCAGCTTCACTACGTTATGGTCTTGTACAAAAGTTTGAACACTTGATTGATTATATTGAAATGAAATGTCGTAAAGAAATGTATAAAACACCAAAACAACTATTTGAGTTGCCTGATAGTAAAGTTAGGAATAAGAATAATTAAACAGAATTACAAGATAAACAATGGTTAACTGTTATTGCTACGGTCTATGTTTGTTTTCACAAATAAAAAAGCAGTCTACTTTTGCAAGTAAACTGCTTATCGGTGGGTTATATGTATTTAGTTGTCTAAATATGATTTTATCTGTATTATTCTTGGCGTATCTTCAGCAATATCTAATGTACCTTTTCTTAATCCAAGTAAGTTTTCTATATCTGTAGGATACATCGAAACTCCGTATCTTTTAAAAGTTTGGATAATACTATTTGAAGATAGTATTTTTTCTTCTTTAAGTAAATCTATAGCTCCTTGAAAAATGTTATCGTGTAAATAATAAGGAACATCATCAGGTTCTTTAGTTCTCCATCCTTTTTTAGACAATTGTCTCATCATGTATTGGAATTGATTGCTAGTAATTATTCCTAACTCTCTACACCTATATGCCATGGCTTGCATAGATACTTTCCATTTTTTCTTTAGCCATTGATAGTACTTCCAGTCTGTTGGATATGCTTGGATGTCTTTACCAAAGCTATCAGCTGGTAATAAAAATGCACTAGCAAACATATTTGCTTGTATTTCACGGTTCTTAAACTCTTCTTTTGAAACAAGTTCCAGGTTTTCACTCCAAGGGTGTAATAATATATGCCCTAATTCATGAGCTAAATCAAAAGAAATTCGTCCTTCGGGTTTAGCACCTTGGTCTACACATACAAAATAAAAATCCTTATTATCTAGAACAACATGCTGACTGAAAGCATCGATTTTTTCTTCTTTTGTATCGAAACCAGTTACTATTATTCCGTTTTCTTCTAAAAGAAACTGAATATCTTTTATTGGTTCATTGCCTAATCCCCAAAATTCTCTTACTTGTTTTGCTATGTTTTCAATCTCTTGAAACATAGCTTCATTTTTTTGATTATCAAACTCATCATCACTGCCATGAAAATCAAAAGTAGGAATATTCAACTGGGGGAAGTCAATGTATTTTGAAAGTATTTCATACATTTTGGCAACAAACTCAAGTTTTAAACTTTGTGCTGTTCTATCAATTTTTGTTGCACTGGAAAGAGACCTGAAATATGTTACTTCTGTTTTGGTTTTACAGATATCCTCTTGTAGAAAGAAATCATGCGGAATGTGCAAAGCAGAAGATATTAAACTGATTTTCTCATAATCAGGTTTATTCTTGTCATTCTCATATAGTGAAATAGATTGCTTGCTTATTCCGGTAATTGTTGATAGTTCGGTAAGTGTCATTCCTCGAAACAGTCTCGCAACCTTTAATCGTTCTCCTTTAAATTCTTTTTTATCCATTTTGATATCTCCAAGTAGGGATAACATATGTTATCCTTGTTTTTCAAGTTCTGTTAAAGTTGGACGAAGTCCTGGTTTAACACTTACAAGACCACGCACTTTTTCTGATGATGAAGGAGTGGGTCTCGTCTCTACAAATGTTTCTACATTTGTAAGCTTTGAGAAATCTAAATCGAGGTATTCGTTAAGAGATACCTGCTCAATGATATTAAAGTTTTTATCCAAGAACTCAAGCTTAATATCAATGATTTCATCATGCTGTGCTTGATATGAAATTACATAGTGCTTATAACCCTCATTGGGGTTAATTAATCCAGAGACTATTTCTGAATAGTCTCTTTCAAGAATCTCATCTGTAAATTCATCCATATTAAAGAGGGTAAGTTGTTCACTCTGGGGTTTATAGCCTTTATTCTCAATTGCCAATACACTATGTAAAAAATGAGGTTTCTTTCTTCCTTTTTTCTTCGGAATTCCAGAAAGTGTATTCTGAGTTGTTACACTATATGATACTTTATTTTTTGTATCTACTAATATTCTTCCTTGCCAACTAACACGCTTGAACTTAAGCAACTCTATGCCCTCTGATAGGGCAAAAGCTTTTAAGTTTTCGTTAATATAGTCGCCCCTAAGATGTCCTATTGCATTATTCGTTTCTTTAGAGTGTTCGTGCAAATATTTTGGAATATCATCGGTAACTGCTTTTGCAACAGCCCTTACAATTCTTCGTACAACGTTCTCATCAAAATCAATTTTAGTTATCATTCGTTACCTCCGAAAACATAAGTTTATATTATTTTTACATATTATCGATAATTTGTCAAGTGTTTATGCAATTTTAGTTCAGATAATCTAGCGTCAGAAAGAATAAGTACTTTTTTTCTTGTTTTTTGAAAAAATATTGATAATTATTTCGTAACGTGATAAAATTTATATATGGACATAAACTACCTTCACGATATGGTTTTGGTACACTTTATTTTATATCAAAATTGAGGTGATAAAAGTGTATGAAGTAGAAATTAAAGCTTATTTAGATAATAAAGAAGAAATAATACAAAAATTGATATTGTTAGGTTGTATTTGGGATAAAAAGATAAAGCAATATGATATAATTTACCGTCTAAATGATACCTTAGACTCGAATGAAATTTATATGCGAATTAGGCATGAAAATTCAACAAGACCTATTTTAACTTTTAAAAAAATATTAAACTCTTTTGAGGTTATAGAATACGAAACTGTGATTGATAATTCAGATGAACTTAAAAAGATGCTACAACTAATAGGATTTAAAGAATATGCCATAATAAACAAGAGTCGTCAAGTAGGCATAATTGGAGAAATAACGATATGTTTAGATGATGTTGAAGGATTAGGGGCGTTTATAGAAGTTGAAAAAAAAGTCGAGAATAGTCACGAGCGAGAATGCACTCTTAGTGATTTAAAAAATTTTATTTTTTCACTTGGAATAAATTCCAAACAACTTTGTAACAAACGATATCATACGATGATAAACGAACAAAAAGGAGGGCTTAGCTTATGCAAATTATCGGAGAACGATTAAAAGAACTTATTTTATCTAGAGAAAATTGGAACAACGCGTCAGAGGGTATATGTATTAATACTCCCCGTGATGATTTTAAACCTGATGTACAGATAACGGATGATGCTGTTGATTTGAGAATAAGTGATAAGGGCTATATAATGAACAAAAGTTATAAGTATATAAATACTTTATCACAGAAAACTTTTGATGCTCATTTTAAAGAGGTTCCATTAGGACTCGATGGATATATTCTAAAACCAGGAGAAATACTTTATATTGGTACGTTAGAGCAAATCAGTTTGAAAGGTTCTCTCATTGGCAGAGTAACAGGTAGAAGTACATATTCAAGGCTTGGATTATCTATAAGTAGTTCACAAGACAAATTTTGCGGTTATAATAACGCTATTGTCAGTTTGCAATTGAGAAACAATTCGAATCAAAGCTTAAAAATATATCCATATCAAAAATTGGTACAAATTTTATTCTATAGGACAGAAGGTAGTCCTATACAACCTGGAAGTCCATATGCCAATGAAAGTGAGTATAGGTTACCTCAGGTTGCTGCAAGTGAGAGATATCAATATGACTCTAACACAGCAGAAAAAATAGCAAAATCACCATCGAAAAAGCATAATGTAGTAAATAGAGGAATTGCAAAGGTCAAGAACACTAAAGGCGGCATAAAGTTAATGAACATAATGCTTGGTGTTATTGGCACTTTTGGAACTGCCATAATAGGCATAAGTAGTTTAACTACAGTTAATAAAATTATAGTTTCAAGTGTTTTGTTAATTATATATTTAGTGTTTTCGGTAGTATTGAACATTTGCATTGATAGTGAAGATAGCGATTCCTAATCAACGCGTAAATTTAGAATGGAGATTTTATGAAGATTTATATTGCATCTAAATATATTAAACATAGTAAAATTAATAGAAAAATCTTTGATTTTTTAACCAAAAAAGAATATGATGTCTTTTTACCTGAAGCTATAAATATAGAAGGAAAAACAATAGAAGAGATGAATCTAATAGCACAAAAGTGTTATAGTGCAATTGAATCAAGTGATGTTATTTTGGTTGTAGCACCTATAGGGCGAAGTGTTTCTGCAGAAATTGGATATGCAATAAATAATAAACTTAAGTTTTCTAATGTTAGTATTATCTTGTATAGATATACAAACGGAGAAAGAAACATCGAAATCAATGAGGCTATGATTGCACCTTTCTATGACTATGAAATAGATGCTACGACAATGGATACAAATGAATCATTAAATGAATTGCTTGATATATTAACATCAATTAATAATAAATAAAGAAAGCAGAAAGAAAGCAGAGAATCGTAAGACTCTCTGCTTTCTTTGTGTATTACAGCCAAATCGTTACGGCTAATCCTCCTACAAAGTAGAAAGGGTTTGTGTAATACGGTTTTGGTGGGCCAACAGGGACTCGAACCCCGGACCAACCGGTTATGAGCCGGTTGCTCTAACCAACTGAGCTATTGGCCCTTATTTAAGGACAAATGTAATTATATCAACCGTTTTAGGATTTGTCAATAAATTTTACTGTCGAATTTGTTTTTTTACTCCTTGTCGGCATAGATATTTTATGATATACTTAATATGTACTACTTTCGGAGGTAATAATTATGGCAGATATTATGGCATTTAAAGGTGTGCGTTTTGATTGTGATAAGGCAGGAGCTATTGATAAGCTTTGCTGTCCCCCTTACGATATTATCAGCGAAGCAGAGCGACTGGCTTTTATAGAGGAAAATGAGCATAATATCATTCGTCTTGAGCTTCCTAAAGGTGAAAATCCATATTCTGATGCTGCCTCCATTCTTAAAGATTGGGAGGATAAGGGTATTTTAATCCGCGAGGATGCTCCTGCTATATACATATACGAAGAGGAATTTACCGCCTATGGCAAATCAGGTGCCGTTAAAGGTATTATAGTAAGGCTTAAGGTAGAGGAGTTCGAGAAAGGCGTTGTGCTTCCTCATGAATTCACCCTTTCCAAGGCAAAGGAAGACCGCCTTAACCTTATGAAAGCGACTAATTGCAATTTCAGCCAGATTTACGGACTTTATATGGACGAAAAGCATACTTCTCTTAATACTATTGATGAAGTTTCCAAAGGTGCTCCCGATATTGAACTTACTGATAAGGGCGGAGTTACTCATCGCCTTTGGATAATTAAAGACGAGAAAATTATAAGTAAGCTTGTGGCAGATTTCAAGGAGCGTAAAATTTACATAGCCGACGGTCACCACCGCTACGAAACAGCTCTTAATTACCGCAATTACTGTCGTGAAAACGGTATTTCCAAAGAAGGAGATGCTCAGGACTACCAGATGATTTATCTTGTGGATATGGAGCATCCGGGACTTGTAGTTTTTCCCACTCACAGGCTTGTTCGCGACCTTGCCGAGTTTGACAGCGACGAGGTTTTGTGCAAATGCTCAAAATATTTTGATATTGAGGCTTTTACTTCTACCGATAATATGGAAGCTGAGCTTGAAGCTGAGGATAAGCTTGGCAAAAAAGCATTCGGCTTTTATGTAGGCGAGGGTGAGTGGTATAAGCTAACTTTAAAGGATATATCTGTTATGGGTGAGCTTCTGCCCGAGTTAAGCAAGGTTTCACGTACACTTGACGTTACTATTTTGCATACACTTATTCTCGAGAAGATTTTTGGTATTGATAAGGCTAACATGGCGGCACAGATTAACCTTACATATACAAAGTTTTTTGAAGAGGCGATAAGCTTTGTAGATAGTGGCAAGGCTCAGTGCTCCTTTGTGCTTAATCCTACCAAGGTTAAAGAAATCAGAGACGTAGCATCCGAAGGCGAGAAAATGCCTCAAAAATCCACCTACTTTTACCCCAAAATGATAACCGGTTTAGTTATGAACAAACTGGAGGACTAAGATGACTAAAATAATTTTTAAAAACAACTTCAAAAGCTATCTGGCGGTAGTTTTTTTGGGAATATTTGGTGGACTTCTGGTGGCTTTTTTCAGCGGTCTGCCTGCAAGTGACCTGTGGGCATTTTCCTATTTCAGTTCAAATACCTTTGGATTCTGGATGTTCTCGGTGTCAACAATTGTTCTTCTGAGCGAGAAGAAGCTGACAGCTTTTCTTAATTCAGGCATATATGTTTTTTTGATGTTTTTTGTTACGGGTGTATATAAGTACGTTCGCAACTATATGGTCAATAGTTTGAGTTTCGAAAGCCAAGCTGAGCATTTAGCTATGTACGGATATACGAACATAGGTCAATGGATTCTGCAGTGTGTTTTTGATGCATTTTTATATGGTATTGAACCTGCACTCGTTTGTGCTGTGCTTGCTTTTGTATTGCATTTCGGCAGAAAACCTAACGTGCTTGGAAAAATCCTTATGATTTTGCCCGCTGTTTATCTTTTGGTCGAGACTGTGATTATGTACGTATTGCTTTTCAGCAAGGGTACAATGCTTTTTATGGCGATTGTTGATACTCTTTGTCTTGCGGCTTATCTGATGATTTTCGGTAAATACATTATAAATAAGAAAGCATAATAAATGCTCCCTTTGCCTGTCGGGCAAGGGGAGCTTAACTTTTGTGCTTACTGTGCTTTTTTTAAAGGTTTTAACTTTTCGCTTCTGAAATCAAGAAAACTCATGAGCACTGCACCAACGGCGGCAGTGATTACAAGCTCAGGAAGCATATAAGAGCCGTTATAGCTGAGAGAGTAAATAATAACAGGCCATATACCCTCGGCATAATCTGCCCATACAGTGATGCCTGTAAGGAAGTGGCATAAAAATCTGAGCACACATGCGACAATAACGCCAAGGGTAAAGCCTACAGGCTGAAGCTTTACTTTTCTGAAAAGTCCGCCAAAGCCAAGCACACCAAAGGCTACAACATAGTCAAAAAGTATGATGCAAATTGCGGCAACGGCATTGGTAGCATAGGAGAGGGCACTCATTCCGAGTACCATCTGAATAAGTCCGTAAATTGCACCTACACCAAAGCCCCACTTCATACCGTAGCGGTAAGCGATAATAAGTACAGGTAACATGGAAAAAGGGGTAACACTTCCGCCTGCAGGCAGATGAAAAAATGTAACAAGGCTCAGTGCTGTGCCAAGGGCAAGCATTATTGCACTTTCGGCAATCATAAGTCCGCGTTTTTTCTTTGTTTGGTTCAAATAAATCACTCCTAAAATTATTAAAACAAAACAGAAGATAAAAAACAGCACTGCATACCGGTCTGCAGTGCTGTATTGTTACAGTGAATCTACTCCCTACGCCGGCATTATCCGTATCAGGTTATAGGGTCAGAGAAGCACGTATATTCTCTATCTCAGCCGACTTGCCGTCAGCACCCCTGTTTTGTTTTATTTTATTGTAAAGCCAAAGTCGAAGTTTGTCAATAGTTTATTTAGAGTAGATAGAAACCGAATCCTCACCGTCACACTCATTAAGGTGTACGGCTATAACTTCCTCTAAAGATGTGGGGATATTCTTACCCACAAAGTTTGCACGAATGGGAAGCTCAGAGTGGCCTCTGTCTATAAAAGCGGCAAGCTGAATTCGGGAAGGTCTGCCTAAGCTCATTACAGCATCAAGTGCGGCTCTGGCTGTGCGTGCGGTGAAAATAACGTCATCAACCAAAACTACAGTTTTGTCTTCGACATTAAAGTCTACCTTTGTGTCGCTGACAATAGGGGAGTCAAGCTTTTGTCTGTCGTCTCTGTGAAGGGTAATGTCGAGAGCCCCAACCAAAGGACGCTTGCCCTCAATTCGCTCAATAATTTCGCTGAGCCTTTGGGCAAGGGGCACGCCGCGGGTGCGTATGCCGATAAGCACAACGTTTTCGATTCCGCCGTTTTTCTCTACAATCTGATGAGCCATTCGGGTTAGAATTCGGCTGATGTCCGCTGTATCTAAAATTTTCGCTTTAAAATTCATAATATCACCGTAAAGCAAATTTACTTCTATAAATTGTATACATTTTACCATAAATATGCCTTATAGTCAATTAAAAAGCAATAACCTTAATATTGACAACAAATCTTATTTGAATTACAATATTAAAGTATATTGTATATTTACATAGGTAAGGAGTACATAGTATGAAAAACACAGAAAAATCTATGGAAAAAATCGTTGCTCTTTGTAAGGGCAGAGGCTTTGTATACCCCGGTTCTGAAATTTACGGCGGTCTTGCAAATACTTGGGACTACGGCCCCTTAGGTGCAGAGCTTAAGAATAATATCAAAAAGGCTTGGCTTAAAAAGTTTGTTCAGGAGAATAAATACAACGTAGGTCTTGACTCTGCAATTCTTATGAATCCCCAGACATGGGTAGCTTCGGGCCACCTCGGCGGCTTCTCTGACCCTCTTATGGATTGTAAGGAGTGTAAGACACGTCACAGAGCCGACAACCTTATTGAAGATTTTGACGGCACTAACGTAACAGGTTGGGACAACGCACAGATGAGCGAGTATATCAAGGAACACAACATTCCTTGTCCTGATTGCGGTAAATCTAACTTTACCGATATCCGTCAGTTTAACCTTATGTTTAAAACCTTCCAGGGCGTTACCGAGGACAGCAAAAGTGAGATTTACCTTCGTCCCGAGACAGCTCAGGGTATTTTCGTAAACTTTGCTAATATTCAGCGTACAAGCCGCAAAAAGGTTCCCTTCGGTGTTGCTCAGATTGGTAAGTCGTTCCGTAACGAGATTACACCCGGTAACTTTATTTTCCGTGTTCGTGAGTTCGAGCAGATGGAGCTTGAGTTCTTCTGCAAGCCCGGCACAGATTTAGAGTGGTTTGAGTACTGGCGTGGTTTCTGCCGCGACTTCCTTTATTCCTTAGGTATTAAGGAAGAAAACTTAAGACTTCGCGACCATTCTCCCGAGGAGCTTTGTTTCTATTCCAAGGCTACTACCGACTTTGAATATCTCTTCCCCTTCGGTTGGGGCGAGCTCTGGGGCGTTGCCGACAGAACCGACTACGACCTTACTCAGCACCAGAACACAAGCGGCAAGTCCCTTGAATATTTCGACCCTACAGACAATAGCCGTTACATTCCTTATGTTATCGAGCCTTCACTTGGTGTTGAGCGTCTTTTCCTTACAATCGTGACAGAGGGCTACGACGAAGAGGTTATCGACGAGAAGGATACAAGAGTTGTAATGCGTTTTCATCCGGCACTTGCTCCTTTCAAGGCTGCTGTGCTTCCTCTTTCAAAGAAGCTTTCCGAGAAAGCAGAAGAGGTTTCGGATATGCTTTCAAAGCATTTTATGGTTGACTTTGACGATGCAGGCTCTATTGGTAAGCGTTATCGCCGTCAGGATGAAATCGGTACACCTTTCTCAATCTGCTACGACTTCGATTCTCTCGAGGACAACTGTGTTACTGTTCGCGACCGTGACACAATGGAGCAGGTAAGAATGCCAATTTCCGAGCTTGTTAACTATATCAACGATAAGCTCCAGTTTTAAGCAAAAGTAAACATTATTGTAGGGGAGGGACGGACCTCTTAAAGGGGGTCATCCCTCCCTGAACTTTTCATATAAGCAAACGTTTAATCTCGCCGTTGATGCAGTTGCTTCAAAAATTAACCTGTCAGAAGGCGGAAATGCCCTGCCGTGGCTAACGGCTTTATGCAAAATGTAAGCTATCCTAAGGGGAAAAGGCGGATTTTATCACATAAAGGTCAAAAATGACATTTTTGTAAAAAAAGGTGTTGACGACTTGACTTTTATGTGGTACAATGTCTTTACCTCATAAAAGGGGCTTATTTTTTTGTGCCTTTTTTGAGGGAGGCCGGATTATTCCGAAAAACTACGGGAGGTGCCGTTAAATGAGAGTAAAAATTGTTCTTGCATGCACAGAGTGCAAACAGCGTAACTACAACACAATGAAGAACAAAAAGAATGATCCTGACAGACTCGAGATGAACAAGTACTGCCGCTTCTGCAGAAAGCATACTGTTCATAAGGAAACTAAGTAATCACGGAGGATACAGTCATGGCAGAAAAGAAGAAAAACATTTTTCAGAAAATCGCCAAGTATTTTCGTGAGTGCGTAGGCGAGCTTAAGAAGATCACCTGGCCCACACTTTCTCAGACCACCAAGAACTTTCTTATCGTTTTAGTGGTTGTACTTGTTATGGGTATTCTCATCTATGCTCTTGACCAGGGACTTTACTTTGTCCTTAACAGAGTCATGGGTGTTATTCCCCAGTAAGACAACACTGATTTGAAAGGACGGGTGAACTGTGTCCGGTGAGGCAAAATGGTATGTTATCCATACCTACTCAGGCTACGAAAACAAGGTAGCGTCCAACTTGATGACTACTGCTGAGAACCGCGGCATGCAGGATATGATTCTTGAGGTCAAGGTTCCCACCGAGACAGTTACCGAGATTAAGGACGACAAAACCAAAGAGGTTGAGAGAAAACTCTACCCCGGTTACGTTTTCGTCAAGATGATCTACACCGATGAAACCTGGTATATCGTACGCAATGTACGCGGCTGTACAGGCTTCGTTGGTCCCTCCTCAAAGCCTATTCCTCTTACAGAGGCAGAGGTTTACAGGATGGGTGTAGAAACCCGCGTTGTTGAGGTTTCTTATGAAGTCGGCGACTCTGTTCGCATTATCGATGGTCCTTTGGAGGACTTTATCGGTACTGTAGAAGAGCTTAATACCGACAAAAACTACGTTCGCGTCATTGTTTCAATGTTCGGACGTGAAACTCCGGTTGAGCTTGAGCTTAATCAGGCAGAACCGATTTTAGACTAAGGAATTTAGCGTTAATGCTTTTTTCAGAGAGGAAGCAAGAGCTTCCTTGTGGGAGGAAATCAAAATCTTTTAAGGTTTCCGCCATTAACCACGAATTTTGGAGGTGCAAACACAATGGCTCAGAAGGTAGTAGGCTTTATTAAGCTTCAGATTCCTGCCGGCAAAGCTACCCCGGCACCGCCTGTTGGTCCTGCTCTTGGTCAGCACGGCGTTAACATCGTTGCGTTTACAAAGGAATTTAACGAACGCACAAAGAATGACATCGGAATGCTCATTCCTGTTGTAATCACTGTTTATGCAGACAGATCTTTCTCTTTTATTACAAAGACTCCCCCTGCAGCAGTGCTCATCAAGAAGGCTTGCGGTATTGACAAGGCTTCTGGTGTTCCCAACAAGAATAAGGTTGCAAAGATTTCAAGCGAGCAGATTAAGAAAATCGCTGAGACAAAGATGCCCGACTTAAATGCCGCTTCTTTAGAGGCTGCTATGAGTATGATTGCTGGTACAGCTCGCAGCATGGGCGTTACTGTTGAAGACTAATAGCTCGTTATTATCCGGGTGGGAGGATTATCCGCTTAACCACCTAACAATGGAGGAAAAATCTTTATGAAACACGGTAAGAAATATGTTGATAGCTCTAAGCTTATCGACAGAACAAAACTTTATGATACAAACGAAGCACTTGACCTTTGCGTAAAGGCTGCAACTGCTAAGTTTGACGAGACTGTTGAGCTTCACGTAAAGCTCGGCGTTGACTCCCGTCATGCTGACCAGCAGGTTAGAGGTGCTATCGTTCTTCCTAACGGCACAGGTAAAGACGTTAAGGTTCTTGCTATCTGCAAGGGCGACAACGAGAAGCTTGCTCAGGAAGCAGGTGCTGACTTCGTTGGTGCTGAGGACATGACAGCTAAGATTCAGAACGAGGGTTGGATGGACTTCGACGTTCTTATTACAACTCCCGACTGCATGGGTCTTGTTGGTCGTCTTGGTAAAATCCTCGGTCCCCGCGGTCTTATGCCTAACCCCAAGGCAGGTACAGTTACTCCTGACATTGCTAAGGCTATCAAAGAGGCTAAGGCAGGTAAGATTGAGTACCGTCTTGATAAAACAAACATCATTCACTGTCCCATCGGCAAGGTTTCCTTCGGTGCAGAGAAGCTTCAGGCTAACCTCGAGACTCTCATGGATGCAATCGTTAAGGCTAAGCCTGCTGCTGCAAAGGGTCAGTACATCAAGTCCTGCGTTGTAACTTCTACAATGGGTCCCAGCGTTAAGCTCAATCCCAACAAGTTCACAGTTGCTACACAGGCATAATTAAAGTTATTTAGAGCTTTGGCTCTGAATATAAATCGCTGTTCTAAAGACAGCAGGTTTCCGAATTTCGGATATAATGGGGTAACCCGCCTGCCGAGGAAGAAGCATATTACAACACACCCAATGGGTATAAATTGTAATTTCCAGCCTCTTTCCTCGCGAAAGAGGCTTTTCTCTTATGAACTGCGTTATCATTTTAACGGAGGTGAAATTAGTTGCCAAGTCAGAAAGTATTAGAGCAGAAGCAGCAGTTAGTTGCTGATGTTACTGAAAGAGTTAAGAATTCTGTTACAGGTCTTCTTGTTTCATACGAGGGTATCAACGTAGCAGACGACACAAAGCTCAGAAAAGATCTTCGTGAGGCTGGCGTAAAGTACACTGTTATCAAGAACACTCTCTTAGAGCGTGCTTTTGAGAATACAGGTCTCAGCGAGCTTAACGTTCACTTAGCAGGTACAACAGCACTTGCTACAAGTGATGAGGATTATGCAGCAGCCGCAAGAATTCTTTGTGGTTTTGCTGACAAGAGCAAAACTTTTGAGGTTAAGGGCGGTTACCTCGACGGTGAGGTTATCGGCATGGATAAAATCGATGCTCTCGCAAAGTTACCCTCAAGAGACATTCTTCTCGCAAACGTTCTCGGTGCATTCCAGGCACCCGTTGCAAGCTTTGCACGTGCTATTCAGGCAATCGTTGACAAGGGCGGCGTAGAGAACTGCGAAGCTAAGGCTGAAGAGGCAGCTCCCGCTGAGGAGGCTCCCGCAGCAGAGGCAGCAGCTCCCGCTGAGGAAGCTCCTGCAGTAGAAGCAGCTGAATAATTTGCTGCAAAATCAAATTTTAAAATAACTTATTAATTATATTGGAGGTTTACTAAAATGTCTGAGAAGATTACTTCTATCATTGAAACACTTAAAGGCCTCACAGTTCTCGAGCTCTCCGAGCTTGTACACGCTGTTGAGGAAGAATTCGGCGTATCCGCTGCAGCAGCAGTAGCAGTAGCAGCTCCCGCAGAGGCAGCAGCAGCTGTTGAAGAGAAGACAGAGTTTG
>JAUNEH010000059.1:0-10836 GCA_030525665.1 Ruminococcus sp. | reverse complement strand
CAGTAACCACCTTTACCTGTAATGGGCAGGACAATTCTCTGGTCTGTGACATTAGTTACAATAAAGTTTTCGTACTCAACAGGAATGTAAGCAACGTACTGATTCTGACCGTAATCGTTTACAAGTGCAAACTTCATGGGAGTGCCGGGCCAACCTACAAGCTCGCCGAGGCCGTCTGTCCATACATAAATGTTTACTGTAGACCATGCCATATTATCGGAATAAACGATTGTGTTGTAGCCTTCCTGTGTGGGATAGTTACCGCCGGAAACGTCTACATCCCAGATATCAACAGGACGCTCATTGAAAACAGGCTCTGTATCCTCTGCATAGTAGATACAAGCAATACCTGTGGAGCCGATAGAACCTGTGAGCTGGCCCTCTACAACTTCAAACTCGTTGCCAGTGATAGAATCCTTATATGTACCATCAGCAAGAGTATAAGACTTAAGGTTAACGTTCTTTGTAGTACCCTGGAGGTTAACGAGAGTTGCGCCTAAGCCGCCACGCTCAATCATAACAACCTTACTCTGGTTGGAGTTGTACTCGGAAGCGTCGCCGAAGTAGTTGTCAAACTGGTTAACAGCCTTAACCTCGGGAGCAGTCCATGATGTAAGGTTAGCATCACCAAGTGTGATGTTTGCACAGATAGCTTCGATAGCAGCACGGTTTGCACCTGTTCTATCATCGGGACGTGCAAAATAAATACCTGTAATTGTCTGACGAGCAGCTGTAAGAGCCCAGATTTTGTTTCTCTGCTGAACTGTTAAAGCAGATGTACCGCCGTCGATGTATGTATCGTGGGACTCGTTCCACTGGATAACATTTTCTTTTGTGAAGTTAACTGTTGTGGGGTCACAACCCTCTGCCTCTGACTGATAGTAAGGAATAGGGTTACCGCCGCCGTTTACAACAGCATCCTTAATACCCCAGTAAGAGGAAGAGTCTGTAACGTCCATAAGCTCTGTATACTCGTAGAAAGGACGGCCGTCGCCGCACTTGTTGAGGATTTCGCCGTATGCGTAAAGCTCTTTTTCAGGATAGTTAGCTCTGAGCTTGAGGAGTGTGTCGCTCCAGAAGTCGGAAGCAAAGAATGTGTCATGCTCGGTTTCGATATGCTTTGCAGCGTCAAAACGGAAGCCGTCAGCACCTGCTTCAACAAGCTCTACAAAGTAATCGTAGATAGCATCCTGAACAACCTGTGTCTCTGTAGCAAGGTCAGGAAGACCGGATGTACAATGCTGAGTTAAGTCTTCTTCGATGTCATAATCAGAGTAACCATCCCAGTAGTTCTCTTTATAAGTCATATTAACCCAAGGGTCATGAAGAGCCTTTGCATCAAGAATCTCTGTCTCGAACTCCCAAGCTCTGGGGTTAACGTGAGTCATGGGGTCTGTAGAGTCGTTATCATATACGCCTACGTGGTCGTCATCTGTACCGAAGTGGTTGATAACTGCGTCAACGATAATCTTAAGGCCTAACTCGTGAGCCTTGTCGCACATCTCAACAAACTCGGACTTAACGCCTAATGCGTTGTCGGTAGACTCGTTAAGCTGGAAGCCGGCAGGCTGATAGAACATCCACCAACCGTTGGGAGCAATACCGTCGATAGCAGGCTCGCAAACCTTAACGCCCTTTGTAGGCATTTTAATCTCGTTGGGGGGAGAAACCTGGATTGTTGTAAAGCCCTGCTCTGCAAGTGTTTCCAGATTAGCAATGATGTTTGCGTAAGACCAGTTCCAAGCCTGAATAATCTTACCTTCGTTTACTGTGTCCTCAAGACCGTATTTGTTCTCGGGCTTGATGGATTCAAGCATTTTTTCGTACTCGTTGTACTCACTAACGGCACCTGCATTAAAAAAACCGATGCAAGCACAGGAAGCAACTACTGCGAGAGCGAGAATGATGCTTAAAAGTTTCTTCGCTTTCATAAAATTTCCTCCGTTAAAAAAATAAAATCCGTACATTGTCTGAAAAAACAGACACGCCAACACACAGGTTAGCTTTATACAGGTTAATATTAGCACATATATAGTACATTTTCTACCCCTTTTTTATACTTTTTTTATACTTTGCACAAAAACTTTTAAAAGCAGGATAAATAGTGACTATGGGGTGGCAATTTATTTAATGTTGAAAAATGAAAATATATATGGTAGAATTAACTTATTTGGAGGCGATTTTATGAAAAAATGTCACTACTGCGGTAAAGATATTGATTACAGCCTGATGTACTGCTCTGACGAATGCGAAAACAAAGCAAACGTGTATCACCTCAACAGGCAAAAGTGGCGTATTCCTGTTAATATCGTATATATTGCAGGCACAATTTTGTTTGCTCTCGGGGTTTTCTTCTCTCCTCTATTTACATTCTGGGGACTTTTAGGCGTAGCGGTAGGCGGTATTTCCACCGGTGCTGTTACAATCGCTTTGCCCTCGCCTACCGAAGAAATGATTAGAAAACACAAAATGGTAAAGGCACAGAAAATTTTTAAAATTTTCGGCGGCATAATCGCGGCAGTCGGTGTTGCGGCATTAATATTGGCAATCGTTAAGCTCTGCAGTTAATGCAGGGCTTTTTTGTTATGCATATTTTAATTTTTACTGCAGATAATAGAGGTGAGAACAAAAAGGAGGTTAATTTATGCTTGACAGAATTGCATTAGCAATACTCATAATCGGCGGTATCAACTGGGGCAGCGTAGGTCTTTTTCAGTTTGACCTTGTTGCCTGGATTTTCGGCGGACAGAGTGCAATACTTAGCCGTATTGTTTACACCCTTGTAGCTCTTGCGGCACTTTGGTGTATTACTCTGCTTTTCAGAGAAAGAGACACTGCAGACACTACAGAGTATTCGGAAACAACGGCGTAATTACCAATAGATACAAAAACAGACTCAACCTATTTTTACTGGCTGAGTCTGTTTATATTTTAAGGTTTTATTACTTTGCTTCAACCAAAGCCTTTGTATCTCTTGCGATAACAAGCTCTTCGTTGGTTGCAATTACATATACGGGAATAGCTGAATCGTCTGCAGAAATCTTAAAGTTAGCACCACGCTGGTTGTTTCTTTCGTCGCAAACCTTAACACCTAAGCACTCAAGATACTCGCAAACCTTCTTTCTGAGGATAGGCTGATTTTCGCCAAGGCCTGCTGTAAAGGTAATGCCGTCACAGCCACCCATTGCTACCCAGAAAGAGCCAATGTACTTTGCAATCTGATAATAAAGAATTTCGTGAGCAAGTGCCGCACGAGCATTGCCCTCGTTCTCAGCCTTAGTAACGTCGCGGTCGTCTGTTGAAACGCCTGAGATACCCAAGAGGCCACTCTTCTTGTTAAGGAGGTCGCTCATCTCAGAGGGAGAAAGACCTTCCTTCTCCATAATAAATGTAACAACCGAGGGGTCAAGCGAGCCTGAACGTGAGCCCATCATAAAGCCATCAAGAGGAGTAAGACCCATTGTTGTATCAATAACCTTGCCGTTTTTAACAGCTGTAATGGAAGAGCCGTTGCCGATGTGGCAGGTGATAAGCTTAAGGTCCTTAATGTCCTTACCGATGTTCTTTGAAAGCTCAGCGGATACATATCTGTGAGAAGTACCGTGGAAGCCGTAACGTCTTACCTTATACTTCTCATAAAACTCATAGGGTACGGGATAGATAAATGCCTTCTCGGGCATTGTAGAGTGGAAAGCTGTGTCAAATACTACAACCTCGGGAACCTTGTCGCCGAATACCTGCTGACAGCCGCGGATTGCCTGAACATGGCCTTTGTTATGTAAGGGTGCAAGGGGAATAAGGCTCTCGATGCCCTTTACAACGTCCTCGTCAACGATAACGGACTCTGAGAAAAGAGCACCGCCCTGAACGATACGGTGACCGATAGCGGAAACCTCGTCAAGATTATTAATAACGCCAACTTCGGCATCCATAAGAGCATCCTTAACAAAGTTAAAGGCTGCTGTATGGTCGGGCATAAAGCCTTCCTTAGTCATTTCTCTGCCGTCTGCAGTTTTGTGGCCGATGAAAGAGCCCTCGCCGCCGATACGCTCGCAGTTACCTTTACAGAGCATCTGCTCATTGTCCATATCGAACAGCTGATATTTAAGAGAAGAGCTGCCTGCGTTGATAACAAGAATTTTCATTATTCTTCCTCCAATTGAATTGAAATACTTTTAAACATATAATATAATAGTACAGTAAACGAAAAGTTTCAAGCCTTTTTTTCATAAGGAGTGAGGATTTTTGAAGATATCTGCCGTAATTTGCGAATTTAACCCCTTTCATAACGGTCACAAATACCTGCTTGACGAAATCAGAAAGCAAGGCTACGACTGCATTATCTGTATAATGAGTGGAAGCTTTACCCAAAGGGGCGACGTTGCCATTTTTGACAAATTCGAAAGAACAAGGGTGGCTCTTAAAAATGGAGCCGACCTTATTATTGAGCTTCCGACGCCCTTTGCGGTAGCTTCAGCCGAACGTTTTGCCAAAGGTGGTGTGCAGATTATTAAAGCCACAGGCGTGGTTGACAAGGTGTTTTTCGGAAGCGAAGCTGCCGATAAAAAGCTCATACAAAAGGCTTCGCAAGCAACCGAAAATCCCGAGGTTAATACTATATTAAATAATTATATGGATTGCGGCTGCTACTATCCCGCCGCCCTTGAAAATGCAGTAAAAAAGGTTTTTGGAGCAGAAATTTCAGATGTTCTAAAAGAACCCAACAACACCCTCGGCGTTGAATATGTAAAAGAGCTTGACTCTTCAGGCATTAACTGGGACACAATCGGCCGTGTCGCAGTAGAGCACGACAGCAATACTTTCAAAGACAGCTTTGCCAGTGCGTCACTTGTCAGAGAGAAGATATTCAAAGGCGAAGATACTTCGCAGTTTGCACCTATAAGCGATTTTTCAAATCCTGCTAAGCTTGAATTTGGCGAAAGAGCTGTGCTTTATAAGCTTAAAAATATGAGTCCCGATGAAATCTCATGCCTTCCCGATGTAACAGAGGGTCTCCATAACAGAATATACACGGCTGTACGCAAGTGTAATTCTTTAGAAGAATTATTCAAAAAAATAAAAACAAAGCGTTACACCATGGCTCGCATACGTCGGATAATTATGTCCGCAATCCTCGGAATTACCAAGGATTTGCAAAACTCCCCCATACCCTATTTAAGAGTTCTGGGTATGACAGAAACAGGAAAAGAGGCTTTGTCACAAATTTCTAAAAATACGCCTTTGCCCATTGTAACCGGCGTTGCATCTGCCCTTAAATCTTTAGACGAAAAAGCTAAGAAAATGCTTCTTTGTGATATACAAGCTACAGATATAAGAACGATTTTTGAAAAAGAAATCAGCGAAAGCGGTGCCGACTTTTCGACTGCTATGCTTAAGGGGTGAAGCTACATGAAAACCCTTTATCTATCCGACCTTGACGGTACGCTTTTAAGAAATAACGAGACTATATCAGACTTTACAGCCAAAACTGTAAATGAGCTTTCCAAAAAAGGGATTTGCTTTTCTTTTGCCACGGCACGCTCACTTGTCACAACCAAAAAGGTAACGGCAAAAATTACCAACTCCCTGCCTGTAGTTGTGTATAATGGTGCATTTATTATGGACAACATAAGTGGCAAAATTCTATATTCAAATTACTTTGAAAGTAATGTTCAAGAGCTTTTTGAGGATATTAAATGCTATGGCGTTTTCCCTGTAGTGTACGCTTTTATTAATCATACCGAAAAGCTCAGCTTTGTGAAAGACCAAAGCTCAGAAGGTCAAAAACTTTACCTTAAAAGCCGCGAAGGAGACAAACGGATTAATCCTGTTAAATCCTTTGAAGATTTGCTTAAGGGAGACAAGTTTTACATCACCTGCATTGACGACGAAGCAAAACTAAAACCAATCTACAATAAATACAAAGATGATTTTAACTGTCTTTACCAGAAAGACTACTATTCAGACTATTATTGGCTTGAAATTATGCCGAAAAGCACTACAAAAGCTTTTGCGGCACTTAAGCTTAAAGAAATGCTAAATTGTGACGAGCTTGTGGTTTTCGGTGATGAGATTAACGACATTGAGCTTTTTAAAATTGCCGACAAAGCCGTAGCTGTCGCAAATGCAAACCCCGAGCTTATACCCTTTGCGACAGATTTTACAGACAGCAACGAAAACGACGGAGTCGCAAAATTCATTATAAAAAACAGTCGCTGAGTTTAAACTCAACGACTGTTTTTATATTTAATCTGCTAATTCAATTTTAATATTACCGCTTGTTGTTTTTGCTGAAAGAACTCCCTCTGCAGCCTCGTCAAATTCAGGTGTTTTTTCAGAACCGCTGGTAGTTTTTACGTTATAAATCTTAGATGTAAGAATTTCAGCCTTTATACTGCCGCTTGTTGTGTGCAAATCGTAGTTTTCTGCATCAACGCTTTCCAGATTAATGCTTCCGCTTGTAGCCTCTAAGGTCATATCACCTGTGCAAACTACATCTGTTAAACGAATTCCACCGCTTATATTATCGGCTTTTAGGGTTTCGGCTCTTAGGCTTTCTCCCTTAATCTTACCGCTGGTATTCCTTATGTCGGCATTAATACATGTAAGCTCATTAATATCAATACCGCCGCTTGTGTTATCAGCAATCATGTCACCCTTAATATTACCGCTGAGTGTAAGCTTACCGCTTGTAGCGCTTACAGCTGCACACTCTGCCTCAATATCAGCATTAAGCTTAACACCGCCGCTGGTGGAAGTTGCGGTTAAGTCGCCCACATTGCCGCCAACCTCGATAAAACCGCTGTGAGTTTTAAGCGTTGTTACAATAGAGTCAACCGATTTTGCTTCGATATCTCCGCTTGTACACTTGACGTTAAGCTCATTTAAAGTTTTTTCGGGAACTTCGATAATCAAATCCGGCTCGCTTAACTTGCCAAAAACAACTATGTAATCGTACCAATGCCTGAAATCGTCATATTCAACATAAAGTGTGTCGTCAACCTGCTTAAGGTAGTAAGAGAATTTATCGCTTACTCCGTAGGTAACCTTAACCTGATTATCCTCAGATTTAATGATTTTAACATCGTTTGAAACTTCCTTAACATTAATAACATCAACTTCGTCAAAGGTAGCCGACATAATAGTTACTTTGCTGTTTTCTTTCGGCTTAAAAATCATATCTGCACCTCCCAAAGCAAAAGATAAGCACATACACAAAATTCCAAAACCAACCAAACTTGAGGCAATAATTAAAAGTACCCTAATAGATTTTCTCATACTTTAACCCTCCTTATCTCTTCTTAAAAAAGAATCTGAAAACACCCTTTGCAGTCTTTCCTGTTACCTTAGCCATAGCCTTAGCGAAGAGATTACATACTATAAGCCACATTATGGCAAGACCTGAAAGAAATGCACCAGCACCGAAAACAACAAAGAAATACGGTGCACCGCCTGAGATTAACGCAAATAACCAACGCCCAGATAACTATGTAGAAAGCAATCATTATACAAAGCATTGCAGCTACAAGTAAAATCCACAATGGTGAGCCTACAATAAGCATCACAATGTGCCAGCCTCTGAGCCTTACTCCCCTTTTAGGCTCTTTAGTAGCAGGAGCGTACTCCGAAAACAGCTCGTCAAGGTTACCTAAAGCATCTATAGCCTCTGATTCACTCATTCCGTCTTCCATTCTTTCAGAAATCATCTCGTAATAATATGTAAGAATTCGTCTGCGTTCAGCCTTTGGCAGGTGATTTATTTTACTTTTAAGCTCTCGTGTAAATTCATTTTTAGTCATCAGCTGTTACCTCCCCTGTAATAAATCTATAGATGTTCCAAATCTCGTTCCAATCCGACGAAAACTCACTTAGCCTTAACCTTCCTGCGTCGGTAATTTGATAATATTTTCTAAGTCTGCCATTGTGAGCCACTGAGTAAACCGTAAGGCATTTGCCTTCCTCGAGACGTCTTAAGATAGGATACAGCGTAGATTCGGATATTGAAATATACGGCTCAATGTCCTTGATAATCTGATATCCGTAAGAGTCGCCGCGGCTTAAAGCCGCCAAAACGCAAACCTCCAAAAGACCTCGTTTAATCTGAGCATCCATAGTAACACCTCCCTACGCACAATACTATATCACACATAGTATTATATGTCAAGTAGTATTTTTCGTTAGCTACATCATTTGCCGCAAGGCAAACAATACTCAAAAAAAGCCTCGCTTTTTTCAAAGCGAAGCCTTTTTTGAATATATGCAACCGCAATAATTCTGGCGGTACAGATTAAATTCTTTTGACAATTCTATTGAGCGAAGGTAACCGCCTTTCTTTTTAAAGTCGGTACATAGGTAAGCTGTGCCAAGCTCATCTGCCAACCTCTCGCCTATGCTGTTAATGGCATCAGCGTTTTTAAGAGGACTTAATGTTAGGGTTGTAGCAAAATAGTCCGCCCCGTGCTTTTTGGCAAGCTTTGCTGTATATCTTAATCGCTGTTCATAACACTTAAGACAACGTGCACCTCGCTCGGGTGCAGACTCAAGACCTTTTGCAAGAGCATAAAAAGCATCAGGATTATATTCACCCTCAATAATGCTTACAGGATGTTTAAAATTCATCTCGGAAATAAGCCGTATTTCTTCACTCAGCCTATAGTCATACTCTGCTTTTTCGGTAATATTGGGGTTGTAGAACACAACGGTTATTTTGAAATACTGACTTAAGTACTCGAGGCAGTAGCTTGAACAAGGTGCACAGCAGGCATGAAGAAAAAGAGTCGGCACATTGCCCGTTATTTGATTATTTTCAATTAAAGCATCAAGCTCTTTCTGATAATTTCTTTTTACGTCAGACATAGTTTAAAATCTCTTTCGGAGTATTTACCAAGACCTCGGCACCTGCTGATTTCAGCACGTCAACACTGCGATATCCCCATGTAACCGCCACAAGGTCTACACCTGTATTTATTGCAGTTTTTACGTCCACCTCGCTGTCGCCGATATAAAGGCAATCCTGCTTATTCACCTTAAGCTCTTTAAGTAACAGCTCAAAAGCCTCTGGGTCAGGCTTTCGTTTAATCGCTTGTCGCTGACCATAAATCGCAGAAAAGCTGTGTTCGGGAAAGCATTTATCCAAAATATCTCCGACAAACTGCTGGGCTTTGTTTGTAAGCACAGCAGTTTTAATATTCATTTCATTTAATTTCTGTAAAAGCTCAGAAACACCCTGATAAGGGACAGTATTGTCATTTGAATGTGCATTATAATACGCGTCAAATGCTTTACGTACCTTCAAATAAAGGTTATCATCCCCGCCTTTTTCATTCATACTGCGACGAACCAAATCCTCCATACCGTTACCTACAAAGCCGTAGTAATCCGACATGGGATGCAGAGGCAGGTTATATTCTTTTAAAGCAATATTAACAGCATTACCAAGGTCAACAATAGAATTTACCAAAGTGCCGTCCAAATCAAAAACAACTAACTTTTTCATACACTATCCTTAAAATCAAATTCCTTTTTCCTGCTCCATAAGCACAGCTCGGCAGGGAGCCGCCTCGGCTGTGCTAACCTTTACAGGAAAAGCACAGAGAGTATACTCGCCGTCACGAATTCCCGTAAGATTAAGCCCTTCTAAAACGGCAATATTCGCCCTTGCAAACTCCATATGAGTTCTGTACTCGTCAAAAGCTGTAGAAACAGAAATACCATCGGTGCCGATAAGCACAATATCGCTGTCGGCAATTACAACTGCCGCACTATAAGAAAGGTAAGCTTCGCCTTCGCCATGAAGAATAAGGCGGCGTTTACAATAAGGCAGTAGCCTTTCCATATCCTCGCCTGTAAGAATACCCTTGATGGTAACAACAGTACATTTTCCGTAAAAAACCGAGAGCTTCATATCTTCGATTTTTTCGCCGTCGCTGTCGAAATGATAAGGCGAATCAATATGAGTACCCGTATGCATACAGGTGCTTAAAACCGACAGGTTATAATCATCCCCCTTATCCGTGCTTTTTATGTAAGTAAGGCTCGGCTCGGGGTCGCCCTCGTAAACCTTTGCCGTTAAAATATCGTTAGAAATATCGTATAAAAGCATATTTTCCACTCCTTTCCCCTATTATACCACGAAAAAACAAAAGGGCAATATCAGATTTGAGCCAAAAGAAAAGGCTGACCCGAAGGTCAGCCTTTTTGATTAGTTCAATCAGGGATAAGTAACAGTAAGCTGTGATGCTGAAATATCAAACTCAAATACATATGTACCTGCGTTCTTTGTTGTAAGCTTTGTATTATCTGCTACACTGGAGCTGAATGTAAGACCTGTAGCACTGTCTGTAATAGAAAGTGTTTCTTTACAGCTTGTCCATGTACCCTCACGAACAATCTTGAACTCGTATGTAGTGTTAGCTGCGAGTTCCATCTCTACACGACCGATTGTGCCGTCAGCAGATAAGAATTCGTTAGCTGTTGTGCTCCAACCGTTAAAGGAACCTACAAGGTATCTGTCTGTAGAAGAAGCAGAAACTGCAGGAACATCGTCAAGAGACTTGTACCACTTGCCGCCCTTAACGTCGAAGTACTGACCTGCCTGGAAAGTAAGGTCAGCAGTCTGGGCACCCTTGTTGTTATTGTTGAAGATAATGTTCTGGGGTGCTACTTCAAATGTGTACTCGTAAACATCGAAGCCGTTAACAGTTTCGCCTGTCTTTGTCATTGCCTTACCGGGCCAGGTAACGGAAGCACCGCCCCAGTAGTATGCACATACTGCATCCCACTTAGCAGAGTTAATGCAATAAACCTTGATAGATTCGTGCTATGTTTCCTGAGGAG
>JAUNEH010000098.1:0-2784 GCA_030525665.1 Ruminococcus sp. | reverse complement strand
AATAAAGAACCGCAAGCCATACTGGAGAAAAGCCATCTCTTAATGCCCATACGTCTGTCTTAAAAACAATATTATTAATAATCGGATATATAATGGATGAAAAGACCACTAAAACCATTATAGAAATTTTAAGTCTCTGCTTACTTATATTATTAATGGCCCTATTAAAAAATGGCATAAACAAAAATAATAAAAAATAGGAGCTAAAATACCAGTATTTACAAGAAAAAACTGGAAATGCAGTCAAAACAAAACCTTTAATATTTATTAAATCTGGCCTTAAAAGCAAATATATAAATGAGATGCCAATAGAATAAAATTCCACCCTCAACCATAATACAGCTAAATTGGTATATCTATATTTTGAAGTTACGCCTACATATCCAGAAATCAAAGCGAAACAATCGACGGCACATATAACCAACATTTGCATGAAAAATGCACATTGGTAATTGAGCGAATTAAACTCAGCTGAGTTAACAATTCCTCCATCACCTAACAAATGAAATACTACTATCATAAACATCGATAGTATTCTTAATGTATCGATTCCATAATGTCTACTCCGTGCACTATCTTCTAAGACTGTGTTTTTTTTCATTTTTGCTGTACTCCTTCTCAAATATTTACCATATTTATTTCACCGACAATGGGTTAATAAATTCAAATATCCAACGAAATAATTATTGATTGTCAATCCATTATAACGAACATGAAAAAATACATATAAGTTTACTTCATAAACATGTTCAGCGACTCGAAAATTTATTAGTTATAAATGACTTGGGTTTAGGCGATTCTTTTTTACAAGAATTATTTAGTCAAAAATAATATAACTATTAATTGAAAATAGTTGTATATATTATACCAAAGTTTTGAAATTATTCAAGATGAAAAAAATAAACATTAGAATGATTATTCCAGCAGTACACTACATTTTCAGAAAAACAAGTTTTCTATATAGCCTAAATTTGCGTCGACAAACCGCGACAAATCGGCTGTGGGGGCTTTGTTCTGTTTTGTCAGGTATGACAGCGAGCTTTTCTAACGCGCGACACAAGACGAAACAGGGCGGATTTTTCACGGAATTCATAATACTAAATTGCAATAAGCAGCAAACTCCCTGCTGTTTCTTATGACAATTCATAACAATTTCATTTATCTGTTGACTTTATTCGTTTTTTTCTATAATCCCATCTTTGACAGCAAAAAGAAAAGCAAGCGCCCCAAAACCGCATTCCTATGCGATTTCTTGGCTCTTGCTTAAATTTTAAGTATGTAGTACGGGTGCCAATTTTGCTAAAATGTGATAAAGCTTCACATATTAAGATGCTTTCTTAACTATTTCTATAATCGACTAATCCATGCTTGATACTTATCCCATTGTTCGGCATATTTTCTTAGAACATGAAATGGAAGGATAAAAACATATGGTAATTCTTTAGGCTGTGTTTTGTGTTAGCAATAAACCCTTTCGATTTAAGATTTTAGTATTATTCTCTTATATTATATCACAGTACCCAAGCGTACTACAAGGAACAATCTTGTAATTTTTGTAAAAATCCAGTAATCATGCGGGTTTTGAAGGGGTTTGAGTCAATTTTGCTGTCAAAGTCCCGTTTTTAGCTCGATTTCCTATTACATTTATAATACAACAAAATCAACAAAATGACATTTTTCACCACATAACATTTTTCCTTGACATAATGCAAAAACCTGATATAATAATATAAGATATACTTAAAATGGTGTAATATGGGGATTGTAAAAATATACATTTTGGCGAACAAAACATCGTTAGAACAATCTACTATTGCGATAAACATTTTATTTGGCGAAATGCGCGCTTACTCACCTGATAATTAGCGGCAGGTAGTTTAAAGGAATTCGGAGCGAGGGAAATGGGATTTACTCCATTTAAGAATAAAGTTTGGCTGTCATCACCGACGATGCACGGCGAAGAGCTGGAATATATGAAGCTGGCGTATGACACGAACTGGATGTCTACGCTCGGCGAGAATGTGAACGAGGTAGTCAAGGATGCATGCGAGGTAACCGGAAGCAAATTTGCCGTACCTCTTTCGTGCGGAACTGCGGCATTACATATGGCGGTAAAGCTCGCCGGTGTTAAGCCGGGCGATAGAGTTTTCTGTTCGGATATGACCTTCAGCGCTACATTGAATCCGGTTGTGTATGAGGACGGTATCCCGGTGTTTATCGACACGGAGCGCGATACTTGGAATATGAGCCCCGAAGCGCTGGAAAAAGCGTTTCAAAAATATCACGATGTGAAAGTGGTTGTGTTCGCGCATCTCTACGGCACACCTGCCAAGCTCGACGAGCTGAAAGCCGTCTGTGATAAACACGGTGCTGTGTTGGTCGAGGATGCTGCTGAATCGCTCGGCGCTACATATAAAGGAAAGCAAACCGGAACCTTCGGAAAATACAACGCCATCAGCTTTAACGGCAATAAGATCATTACCGGTTCTGCCGGCGGCATGTTGCTGACCGATGACGAGGAAGCCTATCAGAGAGCATGGAAATGGGCAAATCAGGCGCGTGAATCCGCCGCGTGGTATCAGCATGAGGACGTGGGCTATAACTACCGTATGTCCAATGTCATCGCCGGTGTTATCCGCGGACAGTTCCCGCATTTGCAGGAGCATATTGCACAGAAAAAGGCGATTTACGAGCGCTACAAAGAGGGCTTCAGGGACTTGCCCGTCACAATGAACCCGATTGATTTCGAGAACAGCGAGCCAAACTATTGGCTGAGCTGTCTGT
>JAUNEH010000011.1:13981-37492 GCA_030525665.1 Ruminococcus sp. | reverse complement strand
ATATATTTTATAAAATTTTCATTGACTTATTGTATATTTTGCGTTATTATAGTAGAGGTATAAAGCGTATAAGAGGTGAAAGGTGCAGTGCTCGCAGATTTTAAAGAGCAATTATCAACCCTTGATGACAGTCGGCTTTGTGCTTTGGTCTCTCAGGGAAGCGAACCTGCATTCGAGGAAATCACCCACAGATACAAAGGCTTAATCCGCCTTATATCCAAGGAGTATTCTTATCCCGGCTTTGACGCAAACGACTTTATGCAGTTAGGCTTAATGGGGCTTTTCAGCGCATGTAAAACCTTTAACCCCGGCAGCAGCATCAGCTTCAAGAATTTTGCAGCTGTTTGCATAAGGCGGCGTTATATTTCGCTTGTGCGTTCTCTGTCAAGCCGCAAGGCGATTCCTGCCGACGCCGTAGTACCTATTGAAAACGACGAGCTTTACTCCGAAATGCTTAACCCCGAAGCCTTGGTCCTTGACAAAGCAAACGACGAAGACTTTTTAAAGCTTATTAAAAGCAGGCTTTCATTTATGGAGCTAAGCGTTTTAAAGGGGTACGCAAAGGGTTTATCCTACAACGAAATTGCTATCACCTTGGGGCTTTCATCCAAGGCAGTTGACAATGCGTTGCAACGGGTACGCAAAAAATTATTAAAGTAATATGTCCCGACAAGGATTGGCGGTGCAACTCCGCCACGGGATAAAATATTTATTTTCCAAAAGCGAGGTAAATCAAATGTACGAAGACAAGACACTCACTTGCAAAGAATGCGGTAACGAATTTATCTTCTCCGCAGGAGAACAGGAGTTCTACGCAGAAAAAGGCTTTGTAAATGAGCCCCAGCGTTGCAAGGAATGCAGAATTGCACGCAAGAACGCAACAAGACCTGCAAGAGAGATGTTCACTACCGTCTGTGCTGAGTGCGGCGGCGAGGCAACCATCCCCTTCAGACCTATGGAGGGCAAGGACTACTATTGCAGCGAGTGCTTTGCCAAAAAGAAAGAGGCAGAGGCAGACGCAGAATAATTTTTTCGGACTTTGATTCGAACATATATTATTGGTGAACAGACGCCTTGGGGGGACCCGAGGCGTTTTCTGCACTTATTTAGCGTTTTACAGCAAAAAATTGTAGCAATTTCAGTTATAATGTGCTACAATATTAAAAACTAATTTTGGAGGATGTATAATATGGCAAAAGTTACTAAAGATTCTATCATCGGCGATGTTCTTGATATGTACCCCGATACTGCAGAGTTTTTCTTAGAAATAGGCATGCACTGCTTAGGCTGTCCCTCTGCAAGAGGCGAGTCTATCGAAATGGCTTGTGCTGTTCACGGTACAGACCCTGAGGCATTAATCGCAAAAATTAACGGAGCTATCGGCGAATAATGCGACCCCTTTTCACCCTTAACAACCGTCTTGCACTTTGTGCTCAAATGGTTAGAAAAGGCACGAAAATTGCCGACATAGGTACCGACCACGCTTATCTGCCCGTATGGCTTGTCCGTACGGGCTTCGTATCATTTGCTCTGGCTTGCGACATTAAAGCTGAGCCTTTGATGCAAGGCGAGCTAACCATCAAAAAATACCACGCCGAGGATTTAGTCGAAACCCGACTTTGCGACGGACTCAGAGACGTAAACAGCGACGAGGTTGACGATATAATAATTGCAGGCATGGGCGGCGAAACCATTGTGCATATTTTAAGCGACGCCCCTTGGCTTAAGGACAAAAGCAAAAGGCTTATACTCCAGCCTATGTCAAAGCATGAGCTTGTAATAGAATATTTATACAAGAACGGCTTCGAACTTAAAGAGCACAGGTGCACTGTAGCCGATGGCAAAATTTACACAGCCTTCTCGGCAGAATTTACTGGCAACCAAAAGACTCCGGACGAAATTTTCAGCTACACAGGGCTTCTTAAAAGCAGCGACGAAAACGACAGGCGGTTTCTCGGCTCCACTGTAAACCACCTTGAAAAAAGGTCCAACGCCGACCCTAAATTCGGCTTAATTGCAAAAGAAATTAAAGAGAGGTTTTCACTATGACCAAAATCTGTGATATAGTTGATTTTTGCGAAAGCTTTGCCCCATTTGACTCTGCCGCAAACTTTGACAATGTAGGTCTCTTGGTAGGAAGCGAAAGCACACAAGTCACGAAGGCTCTTCTTGCCCTTGATATTACAAACGAGGTTGTAGCAGAAGCAAAAGAGAAAGGTGCCCAGCTTATTATAAGCCACCACCCTGTTATTTTTAACCCACTAAAAAACATGGACAGCAAAAGCGTACCCTATCTGCTGGCACAGAAATCTCTTTCCGCTTTGTGCCTTCATACAAACCTTGACATTGCGTGGGACACAGGCGTAAACCTGTGCCTTGCAAACGCCTTAGAGCTTCAAAACATCACCTTCTACGAGGGCGAATTTTTGGTTTCGGGTACACTCAAAGAACAGTTAACCGCCGAAAGCTTTGCGAAATTTGCAAAAGAAAAATTAGGAGCTAAGGCTGTTACCTGCACAGTTAAAGACAAGCTGATTAATAACATCTTTATATGCAGTGGTGCAGGCGGCAGTGAATTTATGAAGGCTGTGGAGCTTGGGGCTGACTGCTTTATTACAGGCGAAGCCCACCACCACAATTATTTAGAGAGCATTCACGAAAACGTTTCCTTAATTGTGGCAGGTCACTTTGAAACCGAAGATATTGTTATAAATCCCCTTAAAGAAAAGCTACAAAAAGAATTTACCGAGGTTGAGTTTATAAAATCTGAAAAGCTCACCTCGCCCCTATATTTCGTATAATATCAAGCTACGGCACGGTTTTGCACCGTGCCGTAATTTTTTATGATTTTTAAATTATACTGTGAGTTTTTTCTGCATTTTACGTCTAATATATGAAATAGAAATTTACGGATTATTTTCACGTTAATATAATTGCAACTTAAAAAATGCAATTTTTACCAGAAAAATTACAGATTATCCCACTTTGCTCTCTTTTTTATAAAAAAATGATAAATTATATTTGAAAAATACATTTAACAGGGAGGCGTTTCCAATGGCACATTTTTCAATGCACTAAGCCTAAAGGAAGCATAAAATTAATACATACTGTTTCCTGCTCGGCTTGTGCTTTTAATATCCATTGTAAAAAGCAACACTAAAATAAAGGAGACATAATTTATGAAAAACAAATATAGTTTATCAATTATAGGCATATTATTAATATTAGCAATGCTTTGCTCGTTTTTAGCGTTGCCTGTAAGTGCGGCGGCAGAAGCCGAAGCAGCGGCGTTAGCAAAGATAGACCCTGCACTGCTCGAAAAAATGGAAACCGCTTCGCCTGATGAAAAAATCCCCGTGGCTATCTGGTACACAGACATAGACCAAGATAATGTTGACAAGCTGACTGTTGATAAGGTAGGCTTTACTCAGGACGATATAGCTCTAACTTATGAGATGCCCTCAACCAAGCTTATCAGCGACCTTGAAAAAGGTGAAGACGGAGCCGCTGACGAAATGCAGGCTTACTTAAAACGTACAGAAGCAAAAAGAGAAAAAGAACGCAAAAGAACCAACGAATACATAATGACCCGTCGTGAGTTTTCAAGAGAAAAGTATAACGATAAATCTGATAAAGTTGTTAAAGACATATCGATTAATGAAAAGGATATCGTATTTAAAAGCCAATATGCTCCAATGATTATAGCAAATTTGACAGTTAAAGAAATTAAAACATATTGCAAAAATATAGATGTCACAAGTATTTATTATCAGTGTTTAAACGATTCTATAATGGACTCTGGCATTTTTTATCATATTGGAGTAGCGAAAGATACAATCAGCTATAACGATGTAGTAGAAAATATCAGCACCACAGATAATCCACTTGATGGAAGCGGCATTGTAATAGGCGTTTCAGATGGCGGAGCCCCGCAAGAACACGAAGAACTCGTTAATGCATCCATTACTAAGCTTGTATCCACAGAATCTGAGCACGCGACAAATGTTACTAGAATTATCGTAGGAGAAACCAGCGGTTTTGCAAAAGGCGCCTCTGTAGTTTGTACTAATAGTTCAAAAGCAAGCATAGAAGAACTATTAGATCCTGAGTATAATGTGTCCATTATTAATACGAGTTTCTCTACGGGATCGTTTAACGATTCAAGTAACTGCCGATGGTATGATCACATTATATCACAACATTCAGTAACTGTAGTAGCTTCTGCTTGCAACACTGAAGCTAGTCGTAGAGTCTATGCCCCAGGATTAAGCTATAACGCAATAATGGTTGGAGCATATCATTTGGGTGCGAGTAGTTCAGTCTATAATAGCACCTTAACAGATGATACAGTCACAAGTCAATCCGGTTATGTTAATACAGGATACGCTGAAAAACCGGATGTAATGATGCCGGGCAATTCCACAAGTTACGCTACACCTATATTAACAAGTTGTATTGCCCTTATGCTGCAAGTAAAGCCTTCCTTAGCCACATATCCACAAGCAATTAAAGCAATAGTTTTAGCTTCGTGTCACCGAAAAGCTTTACCTGCAAGAGAAGGCGAAGCCGAATCCATTTATGATGGAATCACAGAACATCAAGGAGCAGGTGCACCTGATTTTTGGACAATGATGTGCATTCTTTGTCAAGGAACTTACGGAGTAGGAAGAATAAGTGCCGCAAAAAACCAAGCAACGCGTCGTTTTGTTATGCCAAAATATTATTCAGACACTATGAATGTTAGTCTTACGTGGATTAGAGAGGGAAGTGCAAACGACACAGATACCGATGTAAGTAGTTATTCTAACGTGAATCTTGACTTGTATGTATATAGAAATGGTCAAGAAGTGGGAAGTTCAACTATAGGAACCACTGATACAAAGAAAAGCTCAACGGAAATGGCATATTTTGAGTTGGATAACACAAGTAGAGATTATGAAATTAGAATTAATGATGTTGATTCATATAACGGAATTATCAGATATGGTTATGCGTATAGTACCGATAATCCGTATATGACTCCTGCAACAGAGGAGGGTATTTATTACATAAGAAATTATGCTTCCGATAAATACCTTACCTTGAACACATCAACTAATGAAACATTTATGTCGAATTTTACTGGTGCTAATAATCAGCAATGGGTGCTCAGAGGAACCGAAAACGATTATGAAATATATCCTGCTCATAGGTTTTCTTCTGAAAAAATCAACTTTGGTGCACAGGTAGGCAGTAATCCGTACTATAAATCCGTTCTGGGTACAAATGACCTAAATCTTACGCTGAAATCGTGGGAAACAGACACTACTCTTGAGCCCGATGCTTATGTATTTACATCTACAAGCGGAGGAAGTAATAACATAATGTCTTACACCTCAACAACAGGCATTTTTGTACGTTCTGCTACAGAATCTGTAATTAACATGTATCGCATGTGGGTATTGGAAGACATCAATTATCAAAACGGCGATGTTGATATGAACGGCAGTATTACCGAAGATGATATAACGCCAATTCAAGAGTATCTTAGCCATACAGCTGTTTTAAGTAATGTACAGGAATACTTATCAGACGCTAATTATGATGGTAGAATCAGTGTCCAAGATATAACTTATATTAACAAGATGATTAAAGGTTTACTATAAATGAGGTGGTTTTATGAAAAAGAAAATATCTATTGTTATGAGTTTACTATTGATTTTATGTTTAATTACCATATTCCCTGCATATGCGACAAAAGAGAATATGTATGAGGATTTATTGGTAGAACGTCTTGATATTGCGAGAGAAAGTGCCGGCGGGGAGCTTATATATTGGTACGAAGAATTGTTTTACTACTATTCCGACGATAATCAGAGCACCCCTGACTATGTTCTTGTAAAGGCTTCTACGCCGATTGTTAGTGACGCTTTTCATTCGTCAGATTTCGGAGAGTATGTAATTATAACAGCCATATATCATTATCCGTACGATCACGCTTATCATATTTATACTCCTGCTGATGATAAGGTTTATACTCTCGAAGAAGCATATTACGCTGAAATAGAGGGATTGGAAGAAGCTCTTAAATTCTTAAACGGCACGGTTGTTGCATTGATTGGCGACGCAGATGCAAACTTTACGCTTAACATAAAAGATGCAACGAGGATTCAAAAAACCTTAGCAAATTACAAAGATTTGCCAGTTGCACATGAGTGGGATGAATTAGCTATAGAAGCTTGTGACTTTAACCGTGATGGTGATATTAACATCCGCGACGTTACTGCAATTCAGAAACACCTTGCAAAAATCGAAATCTAAAAGCATAAACTACAATATACTTGCGGGCATGGCTTTATGCTGTGCCCTTCCTTTTAAGTATTTATTTGTTTTACTGTGAGTTTTTCGCCGATTTTACGTCTAATAAGTAAGAAGATAATACACCGTTAAATTCTTACTTTTCCCTATCAAAAACGCAGATTTCACCAGAAAAACTACAGATTATCCCACTTTGCTCTCTTTTTATAAAAAAATGTTAAACTATATTTGAAGAATACATTTAACGGGGAGGCGTTTGAGGTGGCACATTTGCTTTAAGTTTATGTTATCATTTATCTTAATTTAAGTGCTGTGATAACAGTTACTTTGAATAAGATATAGCACTATTCTTTAAGGAGGACTCTTTATGAAAAAATTATTATATTTAATTTTAGTATTAACGTTTGCACTCACAGGTGTAAGCCTTTTAGGTGTTGGTGCCGAAGGCACGTATTCTCAGCCCGAAAAGTTTATTTACGGCGACGTGGATTTGGACGGTGATGTAACCGTTAAGGACGCCACTTTAATTCAGAAAGGCTTGGCAAAAATCACTTATGTTTCCGCTGTGCAGAGGTGCCTTGCCGACCCCGAAGGTACAGGTTACTCTATAAAAAACGCTACAGCAATTCAGAAATACCTTGCAAAATACGAAACCGCAACCCCTTGGGGCACTGAGCTAATAATGGCAAGTCAGGATGAATTTTTAAACGCTGATAGCGATAACTACTATGGCGAAAGAATTTCCGTTAATCCTTTACCAAATTTCGAATTATCTTATGAATACACGTTAGAGGATTTTCCTGAATACAATTTCAGCAACATTGAAAGAAAAACCTTAAACAAAGGACAAGTTGTTTATTATAACTTATATTTAGCAGAACCAAGCAAAGAAAACGCCTTAGAGGCTGTAAAGGCTTTAGATTACAGAACAAATATCGATTTAGACTGTGTTGAGTTATGCTATTATTTCCCTGCTTCGTAAAATTAGGAAGGAGACCTTTATAATGAAAAAATTATTATCTTTAATTTTAGTATTAACGTTTGCACTCACAGGTGTAAGCCTTTTAAGTGTTGGTGCCGAAGGCACGTATTCTCAGCCCGAAAAGTTTATTTACGGCGATGTGGATTTAGACGGTGAGGTAACTGTTAAGGATGCCACTTTAATTCAGAAAGGCTTGGCAAAAATCACTTATGTTTCCGCTGTGCAGAGGTGCCTTGCCGACCCCGAAGGTACAGGTTACTCTATAAAAAACGCTACAGCAATTCAGAAATACCTTGCAAAATACGAAACCGCAACCCCTTGGGGCACTGAGCTAATAATGGCAAGTCAGGACGAGTTTTCGGGGGATATATGGGATGTTGATACATACTTTAACGACTGCATAGTTGTTCAGCCAAAAGACCACATAACATTTGATTATAATGTAGAGGACTTCCCTGAATACAAATTCAGCAAAATAGAAAAACACGTACTGAATTACAGTAAAATTACCTTCTACTTTCTTTACTTGGAAGAACCCGGAATGGAAAATGTTGTAGAGTCAGTAAAAGCTTTGGACTACAGAGCAAATATTGATTTAAAATATGTAGGATTAGATTATTATTTAGATGCATCATAAAATTTTAAAGGAGAATAAAAATGAAAAGACACATTTCTCTAATCTTGATTAGTATAATATTATTCTCGTCTTTAGGGTTATCTACTTTTTCAGCCAAAAGCTTATTTGATTATAAGGAAGCTAATATGGCTAACTCCGAAGGAACAGGAGATAAGAAATACGAGCAGGACTTTTTGCGTATTACAGAGCTTAACGACTACCGAACCGAAGCAAAAGGAAAATATTTTTATCAGCCTTTGTATGAATATTATAGCGAAGGAGACGAAAATGTTACAGAAGATAGTGTGCCTGATTATGTTTTAATTTATGCTGGGCAGATGGTAGCAAGCCCTGTGTATAGTTATGGAAAATATGGCGATTATATTGTGAGTAGCGGCGGCTACCATTCTCCATATACTTTGGGTTACTGCATATATATTCCCGAAAAAAGCATAGTGGCTGATTTAAGAGAAGCTTACGATCAAGAATTAAACAATATAGATGCTGTATTTTCTGATTATAAATTAGGAATGGTTATTGGTGATGTTAATAATGATGGAAAACTTAATGTGAAGGATGCAACATTTATTCAGAAATGTTTAGCAGACATCGAAACGTTTGGTGATGACGATAAAATTGATGGTATATGTGGAGATGGAAGCGAAGAAGTTTTCTATATCTCTGATTTTAATTGTGATGGCAAGCGTAATATCAAAGATGTTACGGATATCCAGAAACACCTTGCAAAAATCGAAATCTAAAGGCATAAACTACAATATACTTGCGGGCATGGCTTTATGCTGTGCCCTTTATCTTTTGGGTATAAATGCGTGTTTTTATTAATTTATTTTATATAAATATTAAATTACTATTAAAATGTAAAAATAAGTGTAACAAAATGTGTAAAAAAGATTGCAAACACCACTATATTTTGATATAATTGTTTCGTATAAGTGTAATTATATCTCAAAATATTGTGTTTAAGGTGATTTTGTGCGAATCCGTAAAAAGAAATGGGCTCAGCCTGAGCTTGACGCCTGCAGCTTCTTTGTAAAAAATCCCGAAGAGCTTAAGGGCAAATGGGCAAGCTTCTTTACTAAAAATCAGCCTATCGAGCTTGAGGTTGGCTGTGGCAAGGGTACCTTTGTTGCCGAAAAGGCACTTCGTAATCCCGATGTAAATTTCATTGCCATGGACATAAAAAGTGACATGCTTGGTGTTGGCAGACGAAACATTGTAAACAAATTTGACGCTGCTCAGCGAGAGGTTACAAACATTGCTTTGGTGGCTCATAACGTTGACAAGATTTTCGAGGTTATCGGCAACGGTGACAAAATTGACAGAATTTATATAAATTTCTGTAACCCTTGGCCCCGCGGCAAACACAACAAACGCCGACTCACCCACCCTACCAAGCTTAACCTTTATAAAAGCTTTTTAAAAGAGGGCGGCGAAATTCACTTTAAAACAGACAACGATGAGCTTTTCGAGGATAGTCTCGAGTATTTCAAAGAGTCAGGGTACGAGCTTTTGAAGGTTGTACGCGACTTACACAATAGCGACGTAGAGGGTAACATTGTTACCGAGCACGAAAAGATGTTTTCTGACGAAGGCATACTTATTAAATACCTTGTGGCTACATTGCCGAAAGGAAATTAAACGTGAAAAAGAAAATACCAAGTCTTCTGCTTTCGGCTTTGCTGGCGGTTTCTATGGCAGGCTGCAGCTCAGTAGGGCTTAACGTTGACAACCTTATGCATCCGCCAAAGGCTGTGGGCGACAAGGCTGAAATTCAGTCCTTAATCGACTCTGTTGCAGGCGAGGGCTACACACTTAAATATCCCCAGTCGGGCAACTACCGCAGTGCCATTACTATGAAGGATATCGACTCTGACAGTGTTGACGAGGCTATTGCCTTTTACCTGCCTCAGGGCGACATTGCAACTGTACATATGCTTGTGATGGATAGTATCGAGGGCGTGTGGCAAAGTGTGGGCGACTTTAAAAGTCAGAGCACAGCCGTAGAAAGCCTTAGCTTCTGCGACCTTGACGGTAACGGCATTTTTGAAATCGCCCCTTGCTGGAAAACCTACAACGCAAGCATTAACCAGATTTCGCTTCACATTTACGAAGAAAATAAAACCAGAGATATTTTAGCAGAGCAAACCTGCTCTAATCTGCTTACAGGCGATTTTACCGAAGAAAGCGGCGAAGAGTTGATGCTTCTTTCGCTTTTCTCGACAGATAAAGAATCCGAAGCCGTACTTCTTGACCTTAATAAAAACAAAAGCGAGCTTGAGGTATTGGGCAAAACCGCACTTAACCCCGACGTTGTATCCTACGCCAAGCTTCAGGTTGGCAATATTTTCGAAAATCAGACAGGTGTCGTTATCGACGGATGTACCAACGGCGGCGAATATAATACTCAGCTTCTTTACTTTAACACCTATTTCGACTCCTTAGAGCGAATAGCTTTTACCGAAAACGTTGCTTACAACCAGGCATTTCGCTCGTATCCGATTATGTCTGAGGATATTAATGGTGACGGAGTTATCGAGGTACCTGCAGCTTTCAAGCTTAATATAGAAAAAGACCGCACCGATGTTGTACCTGCGGCTTCTGTTTACTGGTGCCAGCAAACCTTATCGGGCACTGTACTTCTTATTTCGCATCAGGCGGCAAGCTTTGCCTACGGCTTTACTTTCAACATTCCCGAAAAGTGGGAAGGCAAATTTACCGCACTGACCGACTATAGCACAGGTGAGGTTACATTCTATGAATGGAGCAAGGACAAATCCGGCGACAAGCTGCTGACGGTTAAAATTTTCGACAAAGAAACCGAGGCTGACACCTCGGCATACACCTTGCTTGAAGAAACCGACAGCCGCATTTACACCTGCAAAAGCTACGAGGGCAACAGCTCACTTAATTTAACCATTGACGAAATTAAAGAAGCTTTTGAGCTTATGTAAAATATTTAACTCTAATACGAAACGGAGGTTACCCATATGAAAAAAATTCTTGTTTGCGAGGACGAGGCGGCTATCCGCGATTTTGTGGTTATTAACCTGCGCCGAGCAGGCTACGAGGTAGTAGAAGCAGACTGCGGCGAAGCGGCTCTGCAGAAATATGAGGAGCACAAAGGCGATTTTTACGCCGCAACCCTCTAATTTATCAGCCCCGGTATCGATGGATTGCTGGTTTGCAAAGAGATAACAAACAAACACGGCTCTATCGGCATTATTATGCTTTCTGCCAGAACTCAAGAAATGGACAAGGTTACAGGCCTTATGCTTGGTGCCGACGACTACGTGACCAAGCCATTCTCTCCTTCTGAGCTTACCGCCAGAGTTGACTCTCTGTACCGCCGCGTGGCTTTAGCCGAGCAGAAGTCCGAAAACAACTTTAAAGAAGAGCTTAAGTCAGGCATTTTTACACTTAACCTTAGAAACCGCACCCTTACCAAAAACGGCAAGGTTATTGAGCTTACTCAGGTTGAGTTTCAGATTATGGAATACTTTTTCTCAAATCCTCAGATGGCTTTGGACCGCACAGACATACTTAACCACGTGTGGGGCGAGGCATATGTGGGCGAAGAAAAAATTGTTGACGTTAACATCCGCAGACTGAGAATGAAAGTGGAGGACGAGCCCTCTAACCCCAAGTACATTGTTACTGTTTGGGGTCTCGGTTATAAATGGGACGCATAAGTTAAATCGGAGATTTAACAGTGATATATCGCCCCTTGGGCGATGTGATATTTGCCTTCGGCAAGTGATATACCGCAAAGCGGTGCGATATATTTGCTGACGCAAATGTTAAGGGTCGCTACGCTCCATTATTTATAATCGCACGCATAGCGTGCCACCACACCTCTTACCTATTCACTTAATTATTGGAGGACGGCAAATGTTTAAAGGCATTACAAAGCGATGGGTGCTTAATACCCTGCTTGTGGTTGTTGTAGTTGTTTTATTTGTAGTGTTCTGCCTTTCGTATGCCGTACGAATCTACTACTATCACTCAGTAACCCAGACCTTAAGTGCTGCCAGCGCCGAGTTTGCAAGTGTGCTTGAGGATTACTCCTCAGACAGCATAGCCTTTGCTTCAACTGCCAGAGGCTACGTTGAAAACTTCGACGGCAAGGAAATAATGGAGATAACTGCCATCGATAAAAACGGCAAGGTTATTATTACCTCAACAGGCTTTACCCCAGATTCTACTGAGCAGATGCCCGACTATATAAAGGCAACTGCCGAAAGCCTCAGCTACTTCGAGTGGACAGGCAAGCTCTCATCCGGCGAAAACGTAAAGGCTGTTACCCGCCTTGTTAAAAACTCAGAGGGCGAAATCATGGGTGCAGTAAGATGTATTATCTCCCTTACCGATATAGACCGCACCATCGGCATAGCAATTGCAATTTTCTGCGGTGTAGGCTTGCTTATTATTTCTTTAGTACTGTCTTCGGGTATTTACTTCATACGTTCAATCGTTCGCCCGGTAGGCGAGCTTTCCGAAACCGCCAAAAAAATTGCTCAGGGCGATTTTAATACGCGAATCGAAAAGGTCCACGATGACGAAATCGGCGATTTGTGCGACTCAATCAACTATATGGCAACGGAATTAGGTGCTTCCGAAAGACTCAAAAACGACTTTATTTCCAGCGTTTCTCACGAACTCAGAACTCCCCTTACAGCTATAAAAGGCTGGGCAGAGACCATGCAGTACTGCGGTACTGTTGACAAGGAAACCTTCGACAAGGGTATGGACATTATCGTCAAGGAGTCCTCTCGTCTGACCTCAATTGTTGAGGAGCTTCTGGATTTCTCAAGGCTTCAAAGCGGCAGAATGGTGCTTTCCAAAGAAAAGCTTGACATCTTAGCCGAGCTTGATGAAGCTCTGTATATGATGAAAGAAAGGGCAATAAGCGAAGAAAAGCATCTTCTTTACGACAAGCCCGAGGCTATGCCTCCTGTATTCGGCGATAAAAACAAGCTGAGACAGGTATTCATAAACATTATTGACAACGCACTTAAGTATACCCAAAGCGAAGGCGTTGTAGGTATTCAGGTGCTGGATTTCGGCGAGTTTGTGCATGTAGTCGTTACTGACACAGGCTGCGGTATTGCACCCGACGACTTGCCGAGAATTAAGGATAAATTCTACAAAGCAAATCAAAATGTACGCGGCTCGGGCATTGGTCTTGCCATAGCCGACGAAATTATTGCTCTGCATGGCGGTACCCTTGATATTGAAAGCGGTATCGGCGTAGGTACAACTGTTACTATTGCAATACCCGTTGCAGAAAACTGAATGTTCAGAAAGGAAGGTATATATTATGGCAAATGAAAAAACAAAGAAAATCACATCCATAGGCGGCAGTGCCCTTATCGAAGGCATTATGATGCGTGGCCCCAAGAAAACTGTGGTGGCTGTACGCACCGCCCCCGACAAAATTGAAACCGAAGAGCTTAAGGTGACTACCTTAAGAGAAAAATACAAGTTCCTTCGCATTCCCTTCATCCGCGGTATAGCAGGTATGATTGATTCTTTAAAACTCAGCTACAAATCCCTTATGCTTTCGGCCAACAAGGCTATCGACTCCATTGAGGTTGAAGAGGAGAAGATGAGCAAGTTTGAAAAGTGGCTCAACGACAAATTAGGCGAAAAGCTGATGAACGTTATTATGACTATAGCCTCCGTTTTAGGCGTCGCCTTGGCAATTGTGCTTTTTGTATGGGTACCCTCGCTTCTCTACGGCTTGCTTCAACCTTTACATCCTGTTTTTGACAGTCAGCTTTTACGTTCTACCTTTGAGGGCGTTTTAAGAATTGTGCTCTTTTTAGGCTACATAATCATTGTTTCTCAGATGGAAGACATGAAACGTGTTTTTATGTATCATGGTGCTGAGCACAAAACCATTTTCTGCTACGAGGCTGACGAAGAACTTACCGTTGAAAACGTAAGAAAGCACAAGCGTTTTCACCCACGTTGCGGCACAAGCTTTATGATTATTATGCTGTTATTAGGTATCTTAATCGGTCTTTTTGTTCCCTCGTTCAGCGATCTCGGTATCTGGGGAACTGTGCTTCGCTCTGCTATTAAAATTCTGCTTTTGCCTGTTTCCGTAGGCTTGGGCTTTGAGCTTATTCAGCTTTGCGGCAAGCACGACAACTGGTTTACTAAAATTATTGCCGCCCCCGGTGTATGGGCTCAGCACATTACCACCCGCGAGCCTGACGATTCTATGATAGAAATTGCAATTGCCGCTATTACTCCTGTTATCCCCGACGACGGCTCTGATATTGTAAATAATAAGTGCTGTAAATAAAATGAAGATAATCGACGGCTTTAATCTGATTTCACATAAGCTTTCCGAGGCAGGGGCAGAGTCTCCTGCCTTTGATGCATCAGAGCTTATTTCGTTTGTACTTGGTACTCCCTATTCCCCTGCACTTGATAAAGAAAAAGAGCTTACCAAAGACCAGCTCAGTACCCTTTTGGCTTATACTCGGCGGCGTGCCGAAGGCGAGCCCTTGCAGTATATTTTAGGTATGTGGGAGTTTTTCGGATTGCCCTTTAAAGTAGGCAAAGGTGTGCTTATTCCAAGGGATGACACCGAGGTTGCACTTAGGGCAAGCTTTGCTCACCTTGATAAAACCAAAAACCCTAAAATCCTTGACTTGTGTGCAGGTAGCGGCACCCTTGCCGTTACACTCAAAAAACTGTATCCTGAATCCGAAGTTACGGCAGTGGAGCTTTCAGCAGATGCTTTTTTCTATTTAAAGGAAAATGCTTCCCTCAACAATGTGCACATAAACCTTATAAACGGTGACATATTTAATGTATACAAGGATTTTGAGGACTCTTACTTTGACCTTATAATATCTAATCCACCGTATCTTACCTCTGACGAGCTTAAAAGTATGCAAAAAGAACTTTACTTCGAGCCTTCATTAGCTCTTGACGGCGGCGAAGACGGTCTTGACTTTTACCGCAGAATAATCCCTCTTTATACGCCCAAGCTAAAGGCAGGCGGTCAGCTTATTTTTGAGCTTGACGGAAGCGAAGCAGAGTATACCGCCGCCCTTATGACAGCCGAAAATTACAAGAATATTGAGATTTTTGACGACTTAGGTGGTGTACACAGGGCGATAAAGGGGACTTTGTTCGAAGTTTAGAAAATTTGTTCGAAATTTTTCGCCTGTTTTTATTGATTTTAAAATAAGTTTATTTTATAATATTGACGTAATTAAGTTTTGCATGGAATGGATTTATCTATACCATACAATACAAACTACCTCACAAAGGAGAAATAACTATGGCACTTGATAAAAATAAAGCTTTGGAAACCGCATTAAGTCAGATTGAAAAGCAGTTTGGCAAAGGTGCGGTTATGCGTCTGGGTCAAAATTCAAACCTTAACGTCGAGCATGTTTCCACAGGCTCGCTTTCTCTTGACATTGCCCTTGGTATCGGCGGTCTTCCCCGAGGCAGAATTATCGAGATTTACGGACCCGAGTCCTCAGGTAAAACCACACTTTCGCTCCACTGTATTGCAGAGGGTCAGAAAGACGGCGGTAACGTTGCTTTTATCGACGTAGAGCATGCTTTGGACCCTGTTTATGCTGCTAACTTAGGTGTAGACGTTGACTCACTTTTGGTTTCTCAGCCCGACACAGGCGAAGATGCCCTTGAAATTGCCGAGGCTCTTATCCGTTCAGGTGCTATTGACGTTATTGTTATCGACTCTGTTGCCGCATTGGTACCTAAAAACGAAATCGAAGGCGAAATGGGCGACAGCCACGTAGGTCTTCAGGCAAGGCTTATGTCTCAGGCACTTCGCAAGCTTGCAGGTGCTATTTCCAAGTCCAACTGCGTTGCAATTTTCATTAACCAGTTAAGAGAAAAGGTCGGCGTTGTTTACGGTAACCCCGAAGTTACCCCCGGCGGTAGAGCACTTAAATTCTACAGCTCTGTCCGTCTTGAGGTAAGACGCGGCGAGGTGCTTAAGCAAAACGGCGAAATGATTGGCTCTCGTACCAGAGTTAAGGTTGTTAAAAACAAGGTTGCTCCTCCCTTTAAAGAGGCTGAGTTTGACATTATGTACGGCGAGGGTATTTCCCGCGTCGGCGAGCTTGTAGACCTTGCAGTTAAGGCTGACGTTATCCAGAAAGCCGGTGCTTGGTTCAGCTACGGCGAGAAGCGTCTTGGTCAGGGCAGAGACAACGTTAAAATTTTATTCCAGCAGGATGCAGAGCTCGCCGCGGAAATCGAGAAAAAGCTGTGGGAGAATATCGACAAGCTTACAGCAAAGCCCGGTAAAGCAGGTGCAAAAGCAGTAGCCGCAAAACCTGTTGAAGAAACCCCTGCCGAGGCACCCAAAGCCAAGGGCGGCAAAATCGACATTTTAGTTGAAGACTAATGGTTATTACTGCAATAGAGCCAAGACGAAAGTCATTTTCGGCTATTTTCATTGATGGCGAATACGCACTTAAGCTTGACACAGAAACAGTGCTTTTGGCAAAACTTAAGGCAGGCACAGAAATTGACGACGAAAGGCTTCATGAGCTTATAAAAGCCTCTGACGCAAGACGTGCCAAGGAAAAGGCGTTGTGGCTTATTTCCTACCGCGACCACATTGTAGGCGAGTTAAGACAAAAGCTAAGTAAATACTATGGCGAAGAAGCCGTAGATGCGGCTATAAATAAACTTTTTGAATTAAGACTTTTAAACGACGAAAGCTTTGCCAAAAAGTATGCCGAAAGCTTAAGTCACAAGCATATGTCAAGCCGACAGATTCAGCAAAAGCTACGCCAAAAGGGCTTAGACCGCGATTTGGTCGGTGAAACCGTCGAGGATTTAAACCTTGACGAAAAAGAAGAAATAAGGGCTCTTATTAATAAAAAATACCTCCGTAAGCTATCCGATGAAGGCGACCTCAGGCGAACTGTTGCGGCTTTACAACGACGCGGCTTTGCCTATGGTGACATTAAGTCAGTAATCAGAGAATTTACGGAGCTTGAGGAATTTAATTATGAGTGATAATATCAAGGTTTCTATCGTGTCTCTCGGTTGCGCCAAAAACCGAGTTGATGCAGAAATGATGCTTTACAAGTTAAAAGAAGCAGGTTTTATTTTAAAAGATGACCCCGCCGAAGGCGATGCGGTTATTATTAACACCTGTGGCTTTATTGAAAGTGCCAAGCAGGAGAGTATTGAGGAAATTTTAGAGCTTGCAAAATTAAAGGAAGAGGGCAAAATTAAAGCCCTTATCGTAAGCGGTTGCCTTGCCGAGAGGTACAAGGCAGATATTAAAAATGAAATGCCCGAGGTAGACGCAGTTGTAGGTCTTGGTGCCAACGGCGATATCGTTGAGGCAGTAAAAAAAGCTCTTTCAGGCGAAGGCTTCGAAAGCTTTCCCGATAAGGAGCTTATGCCTTTGGGTGACAAACGTATCGGCTCAACCCTGCCTCACTATGCTTATCTTAAGGTTGCCGATGGCTGTGACAACAAGTGTACCTACTGTGCAATTCCTATGATAAGAGGCAGGTTTCGCTCCCGCACAATGGAAAGCTTACTGGAAGAAGCCAAGGAGCTTGCTAATCGCGGCGTAAAGGAGCTTAATGTAATCGCTCAGGATACCACCCGCTATGGTGAGGATATTTACGGTAAGCTAATGCTTCCTGCACTTTTAAAGGAGCTTTGCAAAATTGAGGGCATAGAATGGATTCGTATTCTTTACTGCTATCCCGACAGAATTACTGACGAGCTTATCGACACCATTGCAACTGAAGAAAAAATCCTTAACTACATAGATTTACCCCTTCAGCACTGCAATTCAAGAGTATTAAAAGCTATGAACCGCAAAGGCGACAAAGAAAGCCTTACTGCTCTTATTAATAAAATCCGAGAAAGAATTCCCGACGTAGTGCTTCGTACTACTCTTATTACAGGCTTCCCTACCGAAACCGACGAGGAATTTGATGAGCTTGCAGAATTTGCAAAGGAGCTTAAATTCGAACGACTGGGTTGCTTTGCCTACTCTACCGAGGAGGATACCCCTGCAGCAGAGTTAGAGCAGGTTGACAAAGATATAAGAGGCTACCGTGCCGATGCAATTATGCGCAGCCAGGAGCTTACAATGGAGGATTGGTGCAAGTCTAAAATCGGCACTATAGTAAAGGTTTTGGTTGAAGGCTTCGACAGATATGCCGAATGCTTCTTCGGCAGAAGCTACGCCGACGCCCCCGAGGTTGACCCCAATGTTTTCTTCACAAGCGAAGAAAAGGTTACTATAGGTGATTTTGTTAATGTAGAGGTTACTGACTTTTTGGAATGTGACCTTATCGGTGAGGTGGTAAAATGAATTTACCAAACAAGCTGACCGTACTGAGAATACTTTTGGTCCCCTTTATGATTGCAGCATTGCTTATTCCCTTTGCTCACCATATTTTAGTAGCAGGGCTTATTTTCGGTGCCGCTTCAATTACCGATTGCCTTGACGGCAAAATCGCACGAAAGCGAAACTTAATTACTGCCTTCGGCAAATTTGCCGACCCCTTGGCAGACAAGATTCTGGTTATCGCCTCGCTTATCTGCTTTATTGCCTTAGGCTGGTGCGACCCTGTGCTTCCTATTGTGGTGCTTTTCAGAGAATTTGCCGTTACCTCGGTAAGGCTTGTGGCGGCTTCAAAGGGTAATGTGGTTGCGGCTAACATCTGGGGTAAGCTTAAGACCGTTTCGCAGATTGTAGCAATTGTTGCAATTTTCGTTATGCAGTATTTTACCGAGCTTTGCACGCTGGGCATAATTCCCTTGGACACTTCAATTTTCAGCGGTATTTTCTATATTATCGGTGAGGTTTTGCTGTGGATTACAGGCGTTGTTGCTGTTATTTCAGGCGTAATTTATGTACTTGAATGCAAGGAATATATATCTGATTATTAATTTTTATTGCATTTTCAAAAGAAAGTGTATATAATGTTATAAACAAAGGCGTTGAACGGGAGAAGTAACCGACAAACGACATTTTACAGAGATTGCGGCAAAAGCTGAAAGCCGCAAAGTTGTCGGCGGCGAAATGCACCCGGGAGCTTCCTTGGGGAAATCCTTATGACAGGATAGTATCTGAGGTCGGCTGACCCCGCTACAGGTCGCAAAGGGCTGTATTACATACAGCTGAATTTGGGTGGAACCACGGTATAGCCGTCCCTTTGCGGGACGGCTTTTTATTTTTCCGTTAGCCACTCGACGGCGATTCGCCTTTGAATAGGTTAATATAAAGGTAACCTTCTATTAAGGGCTGGTCAGTTTATTTCTAAAGCTATAATTGCACGCGTCAACGTGCACCGAAACATTTGCATCAGCAAATATATCACACACACCTCGGAGGAATTTTTATGTTTGAAACCCTCAAATCCGACCTTAATGCTTATATGGAACGAGACCCTGCGGCAAGGTCACGCTTTGAGATTTACTTTTTATATTCAGGCTTCAAGGCCGTGCGTGCCTACAGACGGGCAAACTTCTTTTACAGACACAATATGAAGTTTATCGCACGTTGGATTTCGCAAAACGCCAGAAGGCGGACAGGTGTAGAAATTCACCCCGGTGCCACCATAGGTTCAGGCTTGGTTATTGACCATGGTATGGGCGTTGTTATCGGAGAAACTACAGAAATCGGCAACGACTGCACAATTTACCAGAACGTAACCTTGGGCGGTACAGGCAAGGACCACGGCAAGCGTCACCCAACTTTGGGAAATAACGTTTTAGTGGGTACAGGTGCCAAGGTATTAGGGCCCTTTAAGGTTGGCGACAACGCACGAATTGCCGCAGGTGCAGTTGTACTTTCCGAAGTTCCAGAAAACGCAACCGCAGTCGGTGTACCTGCAAGAATTACAAGAATTAACGGCATCAAGGTAAATGACAACCTTGACCAGATTCATATTTCAGACCCTGTTTCTCAGCAGCTTTGTAAGCTGGAGCACGAGATTGAAGTTTTGAAAAAGCAATTAAAGGAGTTAGAAAAATGATACTTTATAATACTTTAGGTCAGCAAAAACAGGAATTTGTCCCCTTTGAAGAAGGCAAGGTAAGGATGTACACATGCGGTCCTACTGTCTACCATTTTGCCCATATCGGAAATTTACGCACGTATATTATGGAAGATGTGCTTGAAAAGCACCTCAGATATTCAGGCTACGACGTAAAAAGAGTTATGAATATCACCGATGTAGGCCACCTTTCCAGCGATGCTGACACAGGCGAAGACAAGATGCTTAAGGGTGCAAAACGCGAACACAAAACTGTGCTTGAGATAGCTGACTTTTACACCAAGGCTTTCTTTTCAGACTGCCAGAAGCTTAACATCAAAACACCTGATGTTGTAGAGCCTGCCACGAGCTGTATCCCCGAGTTTATCGAAATGGTTGAAAAGCTTTTAGAAAAAGGCTACGCCTACATTTCCGAAGGCAATGTGTATTTTGATACATCTAAGCTTGATAATTACTACGTTTTCGGCAATCAGAGCGAGGACGATTTGGCAGTTGGTGTTCGCGACAGCGTCACCGAAGACACTGCAAAGCGTAACAAAACCGACTTTGTTTTATGGTTTACAAAATCCAAGTTTGACGACCAGGAGCTTAAGTGGGACAGCCCTTGGGGCAACGGCTACCCCGGCTGGCATATCGAGTGCTCGGCAATCAGTGTAAAACACTTGGGCGAGCACCTTGACATTCACTGCGGCGGTGTTGACAACGCCTTCCCCCACCACACCAATGAAATCGCCCAGAGCGAGGCATATTTAGGTCATAAGTGGTGCGGCCATTGGTTCCACGTGCTTCATCTTCTCGACTCAACAGGTAAAATGAGCAAAAGTAAAGGCGAGTTCCTAACGGTTTCTCTTCTTGAAAGTAAAGGCTACAATCCCCTTGCATACCGCATGTTCTGCTTACAAAGCCATTACCGCAAACCACTTACCTTTACCTATGAAAGCTTAGATAACACAACCCTTGCTTACAACAAGCTTGTAGCAAAAATTGCCGCTATGAATACAGAGGGCGAGGTTGACGAAGCTAAAGCTCAGAAGTATATTGCACAATTTAAAGAGGCACTTGACAACGATCTTAACACTTCTTTAGCTCTTACCTGCGTTTACGATGTTCTTAAGGCAGATACAAATGACGCCACAAAGCTTTATCTTTTAAAGGACTTTGACAGAGTTTTAGGTCTTAATCTTATTGAAGAAGCGGAAAAAATAAGAGCCGAAAAAGCAGAGAAATCAAACGCTGTAGATGCCGAGAAGGTTGAAGCTCTTATTGCTCAGCGTACCGAGGCAAGAAAAAACAAGGACTGGGCAACAGCCGACAGAATCCGCGACGAATTAAACGCAATGCACATTGTAGTAACCGACACCCCCGAAGGTATCAAGTGGCACTTCGCGGATTAACCTTCGTCACGGGTGGAATTTCGCCTTTGGATAGGAATATTTAGAGGTAAACTTCGGGTTGAATATAACCCGCTATTGCACAAATTAATTTTCGAATAATTAAGCCCTGAGTAAATTAAAATACTCAGGGCCTTTAATTTATCTTGTATTATGCACAGCGGACTTTACCGCCATTTTAAGCTTGTCAATGGGACTTATTGTGGTGTCTTTCATATCAAACATCTTTGGCGGAAGGTTTGAAGCTGATGCAAAGGAGTGCATACGAATATCAATTTTCTCTTTCTGTACCAAAGCAAAAAGCTCGCTGATGCTTTCAACCTTATCTATGGCATTTAAAAGCTCAGTTTTATTCACAGGCACCCCTCCTTCTTTATTTGATACATATATTATAAACAAACCGCGGATTTATTTCAATTGTCATATTACCTCAACTTGCATATTTACACCGCGAAAAATTTGTGGTATCCTGTCTATATGTAAACTCAAAGGTGGTGTATGATATGGACGAAAACGTAATCCCACAGCCTGCCGAAACGGAAAATCCCCAAAGTAAACCCAAAATAATCTTTAAAATTCCTTTCGGGCTTTCAAAAAAGATTTTTGCGGTTATTTGCATTCTCTTGGCGGTGATTATTGCCTTAGGTGCTTCATTTTCTGTTGCACTTGTAAAGCTTCATCAAAGCAAACGCCATGGTGCGGTTTACGATATGGATTCGCAGCTGACCCTTGCTGAAAAAGGAGACATGATTCCCATTTGGCACGCCGACATCGGCTACGGTGCCGTACCCGCAATGGAGGGGGTACCCGTAAGCACCTATACAAAAGACAACTTCCGCACTGACGCAAAGGGCCTTAAATATTACTACCAAGAAGATGAACTGGCATCCTTTGCAGGAATTGATGTATCTGCCTACAACGGTAACATTGATTTCGAGAAAGTTAAAGCCTACGGCATTGACTTTGTAATTGTCCGCTTAGGCGGACGAGGCTACGGACAGGAAGGTGTACTTTTCGAGGACGAATATGCCCTTGATAATTTAAGAAATGCAAGAAAAGCAGGCTTAATGGTAGGTGCATACTTCTTTTCGCAGGCAATTTCACCCGAGGAAGCTGTAGAGGAAGCAAACTTCTGTCTAAATATGCTTGACGGCTTTTACCTTGACTATCCCTTAGCTTTTGACTGGGAAACCATTGACTCTGCCGAAAATCCCAGAACCGAAAATATAAGTGCAGAAACTTTGACACAATGTGCAAAGGCTTTCTGCGATACTGTAAATAAAGCAGGCTACATTCCCTGTCTTTATACTGACAGCAAAAAAGCGTATATGAAGTTTGACCTCAGCAAGCTTAAGAGTGTTGACATATGGTACGCCTTTTATAACGACGAACCCGATATGTATTATAATTACATGATGTGGCAGTATTCCTGCACAGGCTACGTCGACGGTATCGAGGGAGACGTAGACCTTAACATTTGTTTTAAAAATTATAAGTGAGGATATTTATTATGGAAATGATTGCAAGCTTTCAGATTGACCACAACAAACTTATGCCCGGTGTATACGTTTCACGTATCGACGGCGACATCACAACCTACGACTTAAGATTTATTAAGCCCAATACTCCCCCCTATCTTGACACAAAGGCTTTGCACACTATCGAGCATCTTTTTGCGACATACGCACGCAACAGCCGCTTTGCTTCAAATATTATCTACTTTGGGCCTATGGGTTGCCGCACAGGCTTTTATCTTATCGTCCGCGAGCTTTCGTCTCTGGATACTCTTAACCTTATAAAAGAGACCCTCGAAGCCGCAATTAACCATCAGGGCGAAATCCCCGGAGCAAAGCCTGTAGAGTGCGGAAATGCTGCAGAACACGACCTTGAAGGTGCAAAGGCAGAGATGGTTAAATATTACGAAACTATTAAGGATTTAACAATTTTTGACTTACAGTATTAAAATGCTTTGGTAATTTGCACAAACATTGCACTACACCTTTGTGCAACAATATCGTAAATCCCGAAAAAAGAGTAAAAAGGTTGCAAAACGCGGACAATTTAGGTATAATTAGCCTTGTGTTACAGTTTTGTAACCTTTATTTTTGTGCAGGCATTCTGCAAATTAAGGAGCATTTTTCTGAGTACTAAATTTATAAATAACGG
>JAUNEH010000011.1:0-13971 GCA_030525665.1 Ruminococcus sp. | reverse complement strand
GAAAAAATCGACTCCCTGAAAAGAAACGGAAGACTCAAAAAATTTAATAAAAAGCTTATAAGATTTTCAAAGCGTCTGAGTACTGAGTTAAAGCACGATGCCGCCCATATTTCAAAAAAATTCGGAGACATCACATGGGAAACACTTACTCTTAAAAAATTCTTTAAGGGTATCCGCAAGCTTTGCTTGCCTACCTCTACCTTTAAACAGCTTACTACTCCTCGCGGTATCTTTAACGTAGCGGTTCCCACCCTTGCATTAGGTATGCTTATCTTCACGATTTGCTTCTGGACAATGGGTGACTACTCGCTTAACGTTACTTATAACGACAAGTACGTTGCTACTATTGAAAGCGAAGCTATTCTTACCGAGGCTACTGCTCAGGTTAACAACGCTCTTTCTGCTTCAAAAAGCAACAACCAGACCGTTACACCTACAATGCAGATTTCTTCTCCTTATTCAAGCACCTCTACATCAGGTGCCAAGGACGTTTACACCAAGCTTGTTGACATTAATGCAGGTATTGTAAACGATGCCTGCGGTCTTTATGTTGACGGTGTTTTCATTGGCTCTACATTAAGCTACGAAGAAATTAACGCTCAGCTTACAGCTTACCTTGATGCCGCAAAAGAAGGATTTGACGGTACAACCACTACAACCTTTAACAACAACGTTCAGCTTAAAACTGACGTTTACGCCGCCGACACTCTTATGAGTGGTGATGAGCTTTTTGAAACTGCAAAGCCTTACCTTTCTGTAAGACTTGAAACCGACTTTACAATCGAAAGCGAAAAAGCCTATACCACCGAATATATTTACGACGACACTCAGCCCGACACCTACTGCGAGGTTATTAGCGAGGGCGTAAACGGTATGCAGACAGTTTACTACCGCCTTGTATACGTTGACGGAGTTCAGATAGACGCAATTGTAGAGAACAGCACAACCACAGTTGAGCCTGTAAGCGAGGTCTTAAAGGTTGGTACACTTGATTCGGGCAGCGGTACAGGTACCTTTGTATGGCCTGTTCCTTCTGCGAACAACATCTCAAGCCTTTTTGAGTACCGCTGGGGTTCTTTCCATGCAGGTATCGATATTGCCGACATAGGCATTTACCGAGCTGACATTGTTGCCTCCGACAGAGGCATTGTTACCTTCTCGGGTTGGGATGATGCAGGCTACGGCTATACAGTAATTATCGACCATGGTAACGGCTACAGCTCAATGTACGCTCATTGTGACGAGCTGTATATCTCCGAAGGCGAAATTGTTGAGCAGGGCGACGCAATCGCCGCTGTAGGCTGTACAGGCTACTCTACAGGCGACCACCTGCACTTCGAAATCTGGGAAAACGGCACCCCCGTTAACCCTTGCGAGTATATGAACTACTTCGGCTATACTACAATTGATTATTAATATCGACAGATTAATGACAAAAAACCTCCGACCGATTATCTCGGTCGGAGGTTTTTGCTTGCTTATTTGAACAACGCCCCGTTTTGTTTCGGGGCGTTGTTCATTCTTCTTTTTCAAGCTTATCTACATGCTTTTTTAAAATAATGTTGATGTACTGAGACAAGGAACGGTCGTCCTCTTCAGCATAGTTTTTAAGCTTCTTAAGAACATCATTGTCAATTGTAATGCTTATTTTCTCTTTTAACGGTTTCACGCATATCACCTCTAATACAAATTATAAAAGATTGTGATACTGTTTCTTGACAAGTAGGATAAAGTAGTATAAACTACTATATAGTAGTATTGCATTTTAAGGAGATTTATTCATGAGCTATCAAGCTATTAATTTAACCTGTCCGGGTTGCGGTGCACCCGTTTCTATTAATCAAAAGGTCTGCGAATACTGCGACCGCCCTGTATTAATTTCAAGCTTCAATAGTGTCTACTCTATGTCGCTTACAGATATTAATAAATACAAAAAGTCTTATACTCTGGCACTTGGCGAAAGTCCTGACAACCCTCAGATTAACAGCTCAATCGCCATGTGCTACTTAAAGCTAAGGCTTTACGATAAAGCTCTCGAAAGCTTTGAAAAAGCCATAGAAGATGATTTTGACAATTCAGAAACTTATTTTTATGCGGCTGTATCTCTTTTAAAAGGCAAAAAAGCCTTTCTGACTCCAAGAGCAGACATCAACAAGGCAATTGACTATATCAACGCCGCCCTTATGATAGAGCCAAAAGGCATTTACTATTATTTTCTTGCTTACATAAAATACGATTTTTTCGAGCGTAAATTTCTTAACACTACACCTGACTTTAAAGATTGCTATTATCAGGCTATGTCTTTGGGAACTTCTGATTATGATATAAATATGCTTTTTGATATTTTAAATGTCAGTAAGCCTTCAATTTTTAACTAAGGTTAAATTTCCGTTGCCACAAGCGGAGCGAATATATTTTTATTAATAATTAAAGGGGTTGTTTTTATTGAACTACGAAAGAAATACTAAATACTTTGCACGTATTAGCTACGCAGGTGCTGTGTGGATGTTTATAGTTGGAGTATTTCTCTTTATACTTAGCTTTACTACTGTTTCAATCTTAATGGCATTCGGCTTTTTGTCAATTGCCCTTGGTATATTAATTATCGTATTAAAAAACAAAGGCAAAGTTTCAGATGAAGAATACGACAGCTCTGTTGCAGCAAATATAGACAACTTCAAGCAACGTGCTCTTGATAAGCTTGGGCTTGACGAGGATGAGGTTAATGAAATTGAACCAATTTATTTTGATGGTTTCGAACTTGAAGGCTTTAAACACTTCAAGGTAGGTAAGGATAACTGTTGGAGAACCGACGTTGTAAAAGCAGTTATATTGTTTTTTTCAAAAGACGAAGTTCACTGTTACACCAACAAATTCTGCACAACAGAAAACCGTTCCGTGGAAGCTACCGATGTTTACTTCTATAAAGATATCGTTTCAGTATCTACTGCATCTAATAATAAAACAGTACAAGGCACCAGCGTTGACTATGAATCCTTTAGGCTGACTACCGCAGGCGGAACTAATCTTACTGTTGTTATCCGCGATAAAGGAAGTGCTCAGCGTTCTATCAACGCAATGCGTTCCCTGCTTCGCTCTAAAAAGCAAGGCTAATAAAAACACCTTTGTGCATAAATTTTGTGGCATATTACACAACAGGTACAAAAAACCTCCGACCGAGATAATCGGTCGGAGGTTTTTGCTTGCTCATATTATTTTAGCTAAATGTTTTTGGATAGCTGTTACATCTTTAATATTGCGTTCGCCGTCACGATTGTAATCGGAAACATATTTAAGCATTTCACTTCCATTTTCGCATTCCCCTACTACCTCGTCATCCGTCGCGAATTCTTCTATATTGGCTAAGCATTTCTGAATAAAGGTAGCATCTCTTATATTAAGCTTACCGTCAGAATTCACATCACCGATAAGCTCTCCTAAGCCATAATCCGTAAACACAAGATTTATTCCGTCTATATTCCGATTTACCGCCTCTCTGAGGGACATACACTTGTTTTCGGAAGAAATATATATGTTATATCCAAAAGCTTCGGGAGAATACTGATTTTCGCCTCTGAGCAAATAATCACCGTAAACACCATATATCGCCTTGTCTGCTCTTTCAGGTAACGAGCCGAAACCAAGACAATAGTAGCTGTAGCCTTCGTCTGTATTTAACTTTACACATCTGTAAAGCTCTTTGTATCTGTACCAAAGGTCCTCTTCGTCTGGTTCATACTCCCTTACGGGTGCTATGGTTTTGCCGTTATTAATATATTCCAGAAAGGCTTCGTGCTGTTGCCACTCCTCCGGAGTCATCCATTGACCGTAACCGTAATGCCAGTTATGATAATCAAAAGTATCTGCTTCATAATAAATAAGATTTGAAAGTATCATTCCGTCAATATAAACCAACGTATCCGAAAACATATCTTTACCTACCATACCATTCATAATACCAAAGCTTACATCATTGTAGTTATCATCCTTCTTATCTGAGTCATTGTCGCAGATAATTCTTAAAGCATAAATATTTGAAATATCTTCTACTACAAATTTATATAGATTATCTCCTATATACTCTCCTTCAATTCTGTCTTCATCGATTCCTGTGTCAAGTATTATTGGCTCGCCGTTAGAAAAACCCTCGGGGCAATCAAGGTAAAATGTAACCGTATCATCAGAAGCGTTTTCCTCAGCATAAACAGAAATACAGCCGACCGACAAAACCAGACACAAAATAAACACTACGGCAATAATTTGCTTTTTCATATTACTTAAACCGCCTGTATTAATAAGCTACATATAGAAACCTCTCCGACCGAGTCGGACGGAGAGGTCGATAGTATATATTAATAATTATCCTAAAGGAACATAATCCGCTTCATTTACTATTGTAAATGTAAAGCTATCGGTTGCTTCTGTGTAGGATACGAGGCTGAAATAAACTGTTTCGCCCTTAGCGACTGTGCCGATTGCGGCGAAATCCAGACTTTCGAAAAGAGGAATATCGTCACTCATATGCAGCAGCATTCCGCTGTCGTCATAAATATAAACGCAAGCATCATCAGAGCCTTCGCTGTAAAGCACAACTGTTGCGTCTTCCTCGGCGGTAAATACAAAGTTCTTTACATCAAAATCAGATTCGGATGCTTCAAGCTCAACTGTTACTGTTTCGCCCAATGAAATTTCTGTATATTCTGTTTCGTCAGGGGTAGCGTCTTCGAAGGGATATCTCTGCTGTGCTTCAAGATACTCCTCCTCGGTAGAATTAAGCACAGTGAAGATTACGTTACCTTTCTCTTCGGGCTCAACTATGCCGATAATGTAATACTCTACGCCTGCTTCAAGATAACGAACGTCAAAAAGCCTTCCGCCTTCTTCGCTCATATCAACGTAAATGTAGCTATTCTCAACATTATCAAGGTCGGCGATTACTGCCATTACACCTAAAGCAGTGCTGCTCTCGAAGTTAACACTGTAGTAGCCGCTTTCATCAGGAGTAAATCTGTAAACAGCCTGTGCGGCGTAGTATGTAAAGGTCTCGCCCTCAAACTCTTCTGTAAACTCCTCGACAACGATTTCGTCAGCAGTGCCAAGCTCAATATCCTTAGCCTCTCTCTTGAGCATTCCAAATGAGGTGTCACAGCAAACAGTAAAGTCAGAACCGCCTTCGTCCTGATTTACAACAACGTAGTACTCGGTATTTTCGCCGTCATTGTAAACAGAAAGCGTTGTATTGCCTGTGCCGTCGTCATAACCCTCATTGTTAAGGTTGTAATTACCATCATAGCAAGCAAGGCTTACAAGGGGATTCTCGCCCTCTATATATACAATAAGCTCGTCGTCTGCGTTTTCAAGCTGAGAGATGTCAACCTTATAAGTAATTGGCGTCTTGCCAGCTTTAACCTCTAACTTGTCGCCAATGTTAAGCTCGACTGCACCTTCAATGTCAAAGGGAGCATTCTCAGAAGGGCTTACCGCAAACTGAACGTTAGTGTCAAGTCCGTTTTCGATAAACATATAAGCACAATAAACACCGGGATTAAGCTTTGCAAGTATATAATAGGTTTCGCCATCGGGCTCAGCTACCCAATAGCCCTCCATATCCTCGCTTGTAAAGTCAAGGTAAAGAGTGGTTTCGCCGCCTGTTGTGGCAGAAATAACATAAAAGCCTTCTTCCTCAACGGTAACCATAACCTCTACAGGAACATCTATTGTAAGCTCAATGTCAATAGTGCTTCCGTCTGCAAGGCAGGCGTAATCAGGAGCATACTCCTCAACAGGGAAATACTCAATAATCATGGCAACGTACTTCTGGATTAAAGTCGCGTCGCTGATTGTGATTTTTTCGTTTCCGTCTACGTCGCCGAAGTAAAGAGCATCCTCGGAAAGTGTTATAATCTTTGCAAGATGCTTCTGAATTGCGGTTGCATCCTTTACGGTAACCTTCTCGTCAAAGTCGGTGTCGCCAAAGTAGTACATAGGTGTTTCGTAGTAGTCCGCAAACTCAGCGGCAGATGCGGTAAGTGCCAATGATGAAAGTGTCAGCAAAAGCACCATTAGAACACTTAATAATTTGATAAACTTTTTCATAATAAACTTCCTTTCTGTTTGGTTTTGATATTTTATCATTTTTAGCTTACATTATTTGTTTATCTTTGTCTACCGCACAGTTATCTTTTCTGCATTAAAGCAAAAAAGTGCCATAAAAGAAACCCAACGCTCGGTTTTGCTTTTTTCACAAAACAAATATTAACCGAAAAGCAACAAAAGCTGTCCCCGTTTTTGTGAGACAGCTTTTCGGTAAGTCTGTTATTAACCACCTGTTGCTAATTTAAAATATAATAAATAAATCCGTACACCACGCTTGCCACAACTCCATACACTATTACAGGCCCTGCAATAGTGAACATTTTAGCACCTATTCCTATTACAAATCCCTCGGCTCTGAACTCAATAGCAGCACTTGTTACCGCATTTGAAAAGCCTGTAATAGGTACCAAGGTACCTGCACCTGCGTGTTTTGCAATTTTATCAAAAACACCAAGCATCGTCAGCACTGAAGCTATAAGAATAAGGCTTAGAGACACAAAGGCTCTGCCCTGCTTTTCGTCAGCTCCCCACATTTTGTAAAGCTCAAAAAGTATCTCGCCAAAGGCACAGATTCCTCCTCCAATCAAAAACGCCCTTATGCACTCCATAAAGGTGTGGCTATTGGGAGATTTTTCTTTTACAAGCTTCGAATACTTATTTTTATCCATTTTTATATCACCAAGCTTATTTTTCCCGAAATTACTAAAAATATCAGCAATAACTATTTGCTTTAAGCATCACTTAGTGCTATAATGTAAAATGAGAAATTATTGAGGAGGGATATAGTGGACTTTCATTATCTTGACAACAGTGCTACAACAAAAGTAAGCGAAGGTGCCGCAAATAAGGCAATTGAGCTTATGCGCCATAATTTCGGCAATCCCTCTTCTCTGCATTCTTTCGGCTTTGAAGCCGAGAAAGAGCTTAATGCCGCACGTCAAGCTGTAGCCGAGGCAATAGGTGCCAAGGAAAGCGAAATTTACTTTACCTCGGGTGGCACCGAGGCAAATAACCTTGCCCTTATGGGTGTGGCAGAAGCCAAAAAGCGAGCAGGCAAAAAAATCGTCACCACCGCTATAGAGCACAGCTCAATAATCGACACTGCCAAACACCTTGAAAGCTCAGGCTTTGAGGTAGAGTTTGTTTACCCCAAGGACAAAAACGGATTTGACGTTAAAGATTTTGAAAACGCAATTGACGAAAACACTATTTTGGTTTCTGTTATGATGACCAACAACGAAACAGGCCTTATGCCGCCGGTTTCTAAAATTCCTGCCATTATTAAACGCAAAAACTCCCCTGCTCTTTTTCATATTGATGCGGTACAAGGGCTTGGCAAGGAAAACATAAACGTAACCTCACTTAAGTGCGATTTAATGAGCATAAGTGCTCATAAAATACATGGTGCAAAAGGAGTAGGTGCACTTTACGTAAAAAAAGGCGTTCGTATTCTGCCGCGAACCTTTGGCGGCAAGCAGGAAAATTCCCTTCGCCCGGGTACTGAGGCGTTACCATTAATAGGTGCCTTTGGTGTTGCGGCAAAAGAGATTAATATTTTTGAAAACCGCGAAAAAATTACCGAGCTTAATTTGTATCTCAGACAACAACTTGCAAGCTTTGATGATATAATTATAAACTCGCCGGAGGATGCCTCGCCTTATATACTTAATTTTTCGGCACGCGGTATAAGAAGCGAAACCATGCTTCACCACCTGTCTTCCTACGGAGTTTACATATCTTCGGGCAGTGCGTGCTCAAAAGGCGGCAAAAGCCACGTTTTATCGGCGCTTAAGCTAAACGATGACCTTGCTGACAGTGCCGTAAGAGTAAGCTTTTCGAAAGAAAGCACAATAAAAGACGTTGACGCACTTTTAGAAGCACTTGAAATCGGACTTAATACATTACAGAGGAAAAAGAAATGAAAGAAGTAGTTTTAATAAAGCTGGGCGAAATCGCCCTAAAGGGACTTAACCGCCGCACGTTTGAGGATGTGCTTAAGAAAAACATCAAAAAAGCTCTTTACGGCCTGGGATATTTTAAGCTTTCTATTGCCCAGTCCACTATCTGTGTAACCCCCGAAAGTAAGGACGTAGATATGGACAAGGTGGAGGATGCAATATCCCGAGTTTTCGGTATCGTCAGCTACACCAGAGCCTGCGTTTGCGAAAAAGATATGGAAGATATCTACACAAAAGCTCCGAAGTATCTTGAGGATATTTTAAGCGAAGCCAAAACCTTTAAGGTAGAGGCAAAACGAAGTGACAAAAAGTTTCCCCTTAAATCTCCTGAGATATGTATGGAATTAGGCGGACTAATTTTAGATAAATTCCCCCACCTTAGTGTTGACGTTCACAACCCTGAGGTTAAGGTTACTGTTGAGGTAAGGGATTTTGCCGCTTACGTTCATGCCGACAGTAAAAAGGGTGCCGGCGGTATCCCCGTAGGCACAGGCGGCAACGGTTGTATTCTTATCAGCGGCGGTATCGACTCGCCTGTAGCCGCCTACATGATGGCAAAGCGAGGCATAAAGCTTACCGCTGTGCATTTTGCAAGTCCTCCCTATACAAGTGAACGTGCCCTTGAAAAGGTTAAGAAGCTATTAAAGCTTGTAAGCCGTTATAGCGGCAATATTACAATGATAACCGTACCCTTTACAAAGCTTCAGGAGAAAATCCGTGACGATTGCCCCGAAGAGCTTTTTACAATTATTATGCGTCGTCTTATGATGCAGATTAGCGAGCGTATTGCCAAGGATTACGACTGTTCGGCACTTATTACAGGCGAAAGCTTAGGTCAGGTTGCAAGCCAGACTATCCACGCCATTGCCTGCACAGACGAAGCCGCAACCATGCCTGTGTTCAGACCTCTTATAGGTATGGATAAGGAAGAGATTATCAGCATTTCACGCAAAATCGACACTTTCGAAACCTCTATCGAGCCTTTCGAAGACTGCTGCACAATCTTTACTCCCAAGCACCCCAGAACCCGCCCTGTGCTTAAATTCGTAAAATATGCCGAAGAAGAGGCAAATTTCGGGGAGCTTATTGAAGAAGCAATTAAGAACGTAGAAATTACCGAAATCTAAACTGATTATATTTAGGAGGACATATGAGAGCAGAGCTGTTTTCTTTAAGACGCACCCCCGACGAGGTAGCCGAGCTTAACAATCAGTCCAAAAGCCTATATACAAGACTTGACGAATTAGCAAACACCCATATTATAATTAAAACCGAGGTTGACCGAAACCCCAAAAAACTAAGTGCCGCTTTCAGAGAAAGCTTCGAAAACGACGACTCTGTCGAGGGCTACGTATTTGCGAATGCCATCGACACCGAGGACAGCTCCTCCTTTGTGGATTTGTTTTCTTCCCTTATCGGCTTGATTGAAACCACCGAGGACTGTTGCAGTCCCTTTAAAAAAGACGGCAAAACCTTTGAAAACCACGTTAACGTCTACACCTTTCCCTGCAAGGGTACAAGCATAAAGGGTTACTGCTTTTATGCCCTTAGCAAAAGGTTTATTATACTTCCTGCTTTTGAAACAGTTAAGGACGTAAGCTTTAACGAATTCTTTACCGACGCTGTGCTCAACGCAAAAGCGGTTCTTAAGGAAAAGAAAGAAAAACACCCCGACGGCACAATTACTTTGGAAAAAGACAGTATTACATATCTTAAGGCTAAAAGAAGCTCCAAAAGCTTTTTCTTAAGCTTTATTCCTCTCAAAGGCGACAGCATAAGCCAAGTAATATTAAAGATTATCGTGCTTCTTGCAATTGCCGCATTTATTGCAGGCGGTATAATACTTCTTAACTTCTACGTATTTATGCCCATGGAAAACCAGAGTGTAATAAACGAAATCCAGAATATCGCCTTTGCCACCACTGATGAGGTTACCTACGCCACCAATGACGAAGGTGAGGTTGTTGTAGTTAACTCTTCCAACAAAAACTGGAAGGGACTAAAAAAGGTTAACGAAGAAATCGTAGCTTGGATAAGCATTGACGGAACTAAAATTAACTACCCTGTTTTAGAGCATAAGGGTGATACTCCCGAAAGCCAGTTCTACCTTTACAGAAACTACAAAAAAGACTACTCTGACTTTGGCAGTATCTTTGTTGACTACCGCTGTGAGGACAGCTACAAATCAAAGAACTTTATTCTTCATGGTCATAATATGGGTAGCGACGACTCTATGTTCGGTCAGCTTATGAATTACGCCCGTGCTGACGGCAGAACCAAGGGTAATACCAAGTTCTACAAAGAATCACCTATTGTCACAATCGACACCCCCGAGGGTACTGACGAATATGTGATTTTCGCGGTGATGAAAATTGATGTTTCAAACGATATCGAAAACATCTTCGATTACCTTAAGGCAGATTTTGACTCCGACGCAAGGTTTATGAACTTCATTTACAACCTTAAGGTACGTTCTTATCTTGATGTTGATATTCCTATTAATGAAGATGACAGCCTGCTGACACTTTCAACCTGCTCTTATGAAACTGACAATATGCGAACCGTTGCCGTTGCCAGAAGAGTAAGAGAAAACGAGGACGTTTCTAAATACGTTAAAAAAGCAAAGGAAGCAAGTCCTGTCAGCTCGGCAAGCTCATCCTTCAGTGCCGAGTATAAGGCAAACAATACCCCTTGGTACGACGGCAAAGGCAATCTTGAGGGCGACGAAACTGTTCTTTATATGTCGCAAAGCGAAATGTATACAGTTAAGTTCTTAGATGCAAACGGCAAGACCATATCTACCCAGATTATACTTGAGGGAAGAGACGCCAAGGCTCCTAAGGAAAACCCCAGAAAGGCGGCAGACGGCAAGTATTACTACGTATTCAAGGGTTGGGACTCTGTTTACACCAACGTTACAAAGGACTTAACCGTAAAACCGATATTTACTAAAAAGAAGATGCCTACCGAAACAAAGCCTACCACCGAGGCTACCACTGCAAAACCCACCGAAGCACCTACACCGATACCCGATACCCCTACTCCGGTGGTAACCGAGGCACCTGAAACCAAACCGCCAAAAACCGAGGCTCCTACAACCGTGCCTCCCACCACAGTTCCTCCTACCGAGGCGACCGAGATTATCACCACAGCACCTGTAACAGTTGCTACCGAGGCACCTGAGACTATGACACAGGCAGAGGCAAGCGAGCCTTTGACCACACCTTAAAATGAGGTGACAATATGAAATGTAATCTTGTTTTCTATCTTGCACGAAAAACAAGCTACTGCGAAAAGGCACTAAAAAAAGCTATTGCAGAAATCGACACTGAGCTTCATACCATTTGTGCATCGACCACCCCATTAATGCTTGGCGAAAAGCTTACCGAAGCACTTAAAACCTGCAACCTTGTGTTCATCATAGGCGGACTTGGCTTTTCGGGCGAAAACCGACTTTCTGACGTTTTGTCACGTGCATTGGCTACTACAAAAGTCAAAATCGGCGACGTTAGAAAGCTCTCAAACTCTGTGGGCAAAAACTGCGGATATCTCATACGTTCCGGCAATCAGCTAATTGTGGCTTTGCCCGATAATCCCGAAGAGCTTAGTGCAATGCTTTCTCCTCAACTCAAATCCTACATTGCCAAAATGTATAACCTGAATTACAGCGAATAACACAAACCGCCGACTAAAAATCGGCGGTAATTTTTTGCTTGACAATTTATATACCGTTTGGTATACTACCATTGTCGGAGGTGTTAAATATGACTGAAGCAACCGATAATCGTCAAAAAATCATAAACACCGCACTTAATCTTTTCGCAAAAAAAGGATATGATGCGGTATCCACTGTAGAAATCGCACAGGAAGCCGGCATTACTAAGCCCACCATGTACTATTACTTCGGCTCGAAGGAAGGCTTGCTTTCTGAAATTCTTAATATTCATTACAACCGATTTATTTCAGACCTCGAAAGTGCCGCCTCTCTGCCCGAAGATATTGCTCTTACCTTCTTTAGGCTTATGAGGGTTTACTTTGATTTTGCCCTTCAAAACAAGGATTTTATTATGTTTAAGCTAAGTATTTTTAACCGCATCGGCGAAGATACTACGTACCGCCTTTCGAGACAATATATCGACCGCGAGTCCTCCATTATTACCAACGTTTTTAATGTTGCCGCAAACCACGTCGGTAATATTAAAGGCAAAGAGGATTTATGCACAGTAAGCTTTGTAGGTGTTACCCACGCGGCAATCGGCTCTTATTTTCACACAGGCGACGAAAAGCTTTTAAGCGACGACATAATCTATCGCATACGTCAGCAGTTTTTATATGGAATATATTCGTAAATTTAGCTTTTCTTATTGGGGATATTCCCCTTATTTTATACATTTATTATACCATTCGGTATATACAGGAGGAAACAATGAAAACTTATATTGCAAATGAGAGTATCTATTATCACGTCTATCCCTTTGGCTTTGTGGGTGCACCCAAAAAGAACGAGGGAGAAAAAACTTCCGCCAAAAGAATTAATAAAATATCAGCGCATATTCCCCATATGAAAAGCCTTGGTATAAATGCCCTTTACTTAGGTCCTGTGTTTGAATCGGTATATCATGGCTACGACACCAAGGATTACAGACTTATAGACAGCCGTCTGGGTAACAACGAGGACTTCGAAAAATTTTGCAAGGAACTTGAAGAAAACGACATCGACCTTATTTTAGACGGTGTCTTTAACCACGTAGGCAGGCACTTTTTCGCCTTTGAGGATATTAAGGAGAAACGCGAGGCTTCACCCTACTGCTCGTGGATTTCAGGTCTTAGGTTTGATATGAACAACAGCTATAACGACGGCTTTCATTATGATGCGTGGCAGGGACACGAGGAGCTTGTAAAGCTTAACCTTAAAAACGAAGACGTAGTCTCCTACCTTTTGGAAAGTGTCGGAATGTGGATTGACAAATTCGGCATAAAAGGCCTGCGTCTTGATGCCGCCGATTGTATTGATAAGGAATTTTTTAAACGACTCAGAGCTTACACCGCCGAAAAAAGGCCTGATTTCTGGCTTATGGGCGAAATTATCCACGGCGACTATCGCCAGTGGGCAAACCCTGAAATGCTTCACTCTGTAACCAACTACGAAATGCACAAGGGGTACTACTCGGGCGTTAATGATAAAAATATGTTTGAACCTGCCCACGGCCTTCTTCGAGAATACGGCGACTGGGGACTTTACAAGGACTTGGTGCTTTACAACTTCGTAGATAACCACGACATAAATCGACTGGCAAGCTACCTTAAAAATCTTGATAACATCAAAAATATTTATACAATGCTTTTCACCGTTCCGGGTACACCCTCAATATATTACGGCAGTGAATACGCCATAGAGGGCAAAAAAGAAAACCACAGCGATGCCCCCCTTCGTCCAAGCTGGGATGACATCAAAATCACCGAAAAAGGCAAGGAGCTTTTTAGTCATATTGCTTCTCTTGCAAAAACACGCAAAGCGTCAAAAGCTCTTAAATATGGCGACTTCAAGCAAGTTCACTTAGAAAACGAATGCTTGGTGTTCAGCCGCAGCAAGGACAACGAAACCGCCGTTATAGGTATTAATATTTCAGGAAGCTCAAAAAACCTCTCTTTTAACGTAAACGGCAGAGAAATCCGTATGGAGCTTAACCCCTACGACTCACAGATTATTGAATTTTAAGTTAGCAAAAAACAGAAGCCTCCATTTTATGGAGGCTTCATTACTTTTAAATTAACATTCTTCCTTACGCTTATAAAGCTTTGTAGCGGTAGCTAACCCGCCGCCGATAAATAGCACCGCTATCCACACAAGGGGATTAGTGCTGTCGCCTGTTTTTACAACATCAGGCGGCTGAGGCTTTACAGGCTGTGTGGGAAC
>JAUNEH010000058.1:0-10914 GCA_030525665.1 Ruminococcus sp. | reverse complement strand
ACCCAGACAAAGTATTGCACTTGTCATAAAATCGCCTTATTTCTATAAAATTCTGTAATATTTGCGTTTGACGCTCACAAATAATACCCCTTTTTTGGAAACTTGTCAACCGTAAAAGAGGTATTAATTTTAACATATTTTATTCGTTTTTTCGGCTTTGTTTAATCATTTCTGTCAGCCGCCGCCGAAAGCAGGCTTCGTATTCGGATTCTTACGGCACCCATATTTGAGATTTCGTCAATTTTAAGCTGAGTGTAGATTTTTCCGCTTTCCTCAATAATAGAACGAGCCTCGTCGGTAGTTACAGCATCTACGCCGCAACCGAATGACACAAGCTGTACAAGATTAACCTTGTGTCCCCTATTATGCTCTGCCACAAATTTAGAAGCAGCGTAAAGTCTGGCGTGGTAAGTCCACTGGTTACGAACCGTTACCTTAAACTTTTCAAATCTGTCGCTGACACTATCCTCGGTAATAACCACCGCACCCTCACTGCAAATAAGCGAATCTATGCCATGGCTGATTTCGGGGTCGATGTGATAAGGTCTTCCCGAAAGCACTATGACGGGCAAATCTTCTTTTTCGGCTATATCAAGGAACTCGGCCGCCTTTTTCCTTACATCTGAAAGGAATTTATAGTAAGCCTCATAGGCTTTGTCGCTTGCTTTTTTTATTGCTTTTTTCTCAAATTTGCCAAAGTGCTTCTCAAGAATCGGGGCAATGTGAGCCTCGAACTGCTTTTTGTCGTGAAGTCCGATAAAGTCAGAAATAAACTTAGTGTTCTCAATTGCCTTTACGTTTGACTTAATAACCTGCGGATAGTACGCAACTACAGGACAGTTAAAGTGGTTATCCCCCATTTTTTCGTCAAAATTATAAGTCATATCCGGATAGAAAACTGCATCCACACCTTCGTCTATAAGTGCCTCAATATGACCGTGCATCAGCTTTGCAGGATAACATACCGTATCTGAGGGGATGGTGTGCTGACCCTTTAGGTAAAGCTTACGGTTAGATTTTGGCGAAACCTTGACGTTAAAGCCAAGCTCATTAAAGAAGCTTGCCCAGAACGGCAGAAGCTCGTACATATTAAGTCCCAAAGGGAGTCCTACTGTAGTTCTGCCCTCAACCAAGGGCAGTTCTCTGTAGGCGTTAAGAAGCTGATTTTTATACTCGTAAAGATTATAAGTAATGAGTCCCTTTGCATTCTGCAACGGCTTGTCACAGCGATTGCCTGCAATATACTTGTCACCCTCACCAAAGGTATTTACAGTAAGTCGGCAACGGTTTTCACAACCATGGCAGGTAATAGCCTTTACGCTGTGCTTGAAATCAAGAAGCTTATCAAGGGATATAAGCGTGCTTTTTCTGCCCTTTTTCTTAAATTTTGCAAGGCTGTAAAGTGCGGCACCGTAAGCACCCATAATTGCTGAATAAGCAGGGCGGATTACGTCGTGACCGATTTCCTGCTCAAAAACCCTGAGCACTGCATCGCTTAAAAAGGTGCCTCCCTGCACAACAATGTTCTTGCCCAAATCCTCGGCTTTTGCACAGCGGATAACCTTATAAAGTGCATTTTTTACTACGCTTGTAGAAAGTCCTGCAGAGATATTTTCAACGCTTGCACCATCCTTCTGAGCCTGCTTAACCGAGCTGTTCATAAACACAGTACATCTGGAGCCGAGGTCTACAGGTCGGTCGGCAAAAAGTCCGAGTTTTGCAAATTCCTCTACGCCAAAGCCCAAAGCCGCGGCAAAAGTCTGCAAAAACGAGCCGCACCCCGAGGAGCATGCTTCGTTCAAGAAAATGTTATCTATTGCTCCGTTTCTGATTTTAAAACACTTAATGTCCTGGCCGCCAATGTCAAGAATAAAATCAACCTCAGGCTTAAACTTCTTGGCGGCTGTGTAATGGGCAATGGTCTCTACAATACCGTAGTCCACGTGAAAAGCACTTTTAATTATATCCTCACCGTAGCCTGTAACCGCAGAGGATTTGATTTTTATATCGGGATAATCCTTGTAAAGATTAATCAGGTACTCTTTTATAACAGGCACAGGATTGCCGCTGTTAGAGGTGTAATACGGGCGGAAAATGTCACCGGATTCACTGCAAAGCACGCACTTAACGGTGGTAGAGCCTGCGTCAATGCCAAGGTACATTTCACTTTCCGGCTTATTTAACTCTTTAATACCCTCTGAGGCTTTTCTGTGTCTTTCTACAAAATCTTTGTACTCTTTTTCATTTTCAAAAAGTCTGCGACAGCTTGTGTAGCCGCCCTTTGCACTGTAGCTTTCTATAGTTTTTGAAAGCTCTGTTATGTTCTTTACCTCGGCAGCTGAGGAATAAGCCGCACCCAAAGCTACAAAGTAAAGAGAATTATCAGGTAGTGAACCCTTAAGCTTTAATACATCGTCGAAGCTTTTTCTAAGCTCTGACATAAAGGTCAAGGGACCTCCAAGGTACAGAATATTGCCCCTTATTTCTCTGCCCTGTGCAAGTCCGCCTACAGTCTGGTTAACTACAGCATAGAAAATACTTGCACTTATATCCTCTTTTCGTGCACCTTGATTAATAAGAGGCTGAACGTCGGTTTTGGCAAAAACACCGCAGCGTGAAGCTATGGTATAAACCTTTTCTTTTTTCTCTGCAAGAACATTAAGCTCCTCGGGAGTAATATTCAAAAGTGATGCCATCTGGTCTATAAAAGCACCTGTACCTCCTGCGCAGGTACCGTTCATTCTCACCTCAAGGCCGCCCGACAGGAAGAGGATTTTAGCATCCTCGCCGCCTAATTCTATTACAACGTCGGTATCAGGCGAAAGCTTTTTGACGGCGTTGCGTGTGGCGTAAACCTCCTGCACAAAAGGCATATGCAAATCGTTTGCCATACCCATACCTGCAGAACCTGAAACAGCAATAAGCATTTCGCTGTCGCCTGTGTTCTCGTAAATTTCTCTGAGAAGCCGGGCAGTCATTTCGGAAATTTTAGAAAAGTGACGTTTATATGTGGAAAAAACAATTTTTCCGTTTTCATCAATCACTACGCATTTTACTGTGGTAGAGCCGACGTCAAGACCTATTCGCTTCATCTTTTTCCATCTCCTCCTGTGCAACAGAAAGCATCAGCTTAATGCGGTTTTCCTGATTAACCTTAGATGCACCTGCGTCAAAATCTATGGGGAAAATATTTGCGTTTGGGTAAATTTCACGCATACTGCGGATTACACCCTTGCCCACAATGTGGTTGGGCAGACAGCCAAAGGGCTGAGTACATATAACGTTTGAGTAACCTTTTTCTATAAGCTCGGCAGTTTCGGCAGGTAAAAGCCAACCCTCGCCCATCTTAACGCCTCGGTCAATCACCTTTTCGCCAAGCTCCTTGATATGAGAAAAAGGAGCAGGTGCCGTAAACTGAGGGAACTCCTTAAGTACGTCAAGCATAATGCCTTCGATTTTAGCAGCGGCATACTCTGCAATTTTGCCGCCTTGTTTAACAAACCAGTTACCGCCGTAATATTTATAGTCGGTTTCGATATTTGAAAAACAATACTGAAAAAAGCCCAAAACTCCGGGCACCATATACTCTACACCCTGAGACTCTAAGAATTTTTCAAGTCCATTGTTGCCGAAAGAAGAAAACTTAACGTAAATCTCGCCGACAATACCCACCTTGATTTTTGGTGTTTTATTAATCTTTATGTCGGCAAAATCCTTGGCAATACCCATAAGGTTTTCTCTGAACTTTTTAGGTGCAAGACCTTTGTTCTGCTTAAACTGAGAAACGATTTCAGCCACCCATTTGTCAAGCACCTTTCGGGTATCACCCTTATTTACCTCGTAGGGCGTTGTCTGATTTTTAAGAAGCATCAGCATATCGCCGTAAATAATTGCCATAATCGCCTTAAGCATCAAGGGAAGCGTAAACTTAAAGCCCGAATACTTTTCGATACCTGTAAGGCTTAAGGATATTACGGGAATATGACCCCAGCCCATGTTTTTAAGTGCCTTACGAAGAAGCCAGATGTAATTGGAAGCTCGACAACCTCCGCCCGTCTGAAATTGGATAAGAGCACATTTATTCGGGTCGAAATCTCCACACTGCAAAGCATATATCTGCTGACCTGTTGAGCATATGGCAGGATAACACATATCGTTGTGCATATATTTAAGACCTGTGTCGATAACCTCTTTGCCCTCATAATGAGCCACAAAAAGGTTATAGCCCTGCATCTTGAAAAGCTCCTGCAAAATTTCCATATGTGTAGGAAAAATATCGGGAGCGATTATTGTATATTCCTTTTTCATCTGTTTTGTAAAATCAACAGGCGGTTTTCTGCTTGGCATAAACATCTTCCTTTTCAAGACATAATACGACATTTTATAACATAATATTATATTATACAAAACTTTTAAAATCAAATTATGAATAAACGATTAACTTTAATCAAAAGAAAAAGCACCGACTAAACGGTGCTTAAACTTAGCTTTGTATGATTTTCTCAAATTTCGGAAGTACGCCAATGCCGTCTTTACGGTGAGGCGGGAGTCCGTAAATATCGTGCCCGGGGAAATCATTGCCCTCAATTATTACAGGACCTTTTTCGGTAAGGGCAATATCCCAGCCTACAAGTCCAACCTGAGGTACAACTAAAGAAGCCCTCTTTGCTAAATCCGTAACCAAACTCCAGTCGGGCACCTTAAAGCCTTTAATAGGTGTTCCCGTAAGAGGATGCACATCAAAAAGCTCGCTATTCTTGTTAATGGCAGGATAAACAATTTCGCCGCTTTCTTCATCAACGGGTACAACCATGCCGCCCGAGTTGAAATTGTCCACGTGCTTACCGTTGCCGATTCTGAGATATGCGGCTACCACGTTTGCCTTGCCGTCTTTAAACAGAGTAATAACCCGACAGGTGTTGACACATTCGGGGTGAAGCTTGCTCATAACAGCGTGCTGAACAATCACCTCTTCCAAAACAAAAAGCTCCTTAAGCCTCAGGTAAGCCTTAAGCTCATACAAAGATTCAAAATCATTGAAGCTTAGCTTTTCAATCCCCTTTCCGCACATACCCTTGGCAGGCTTAGCCATAAACTGAGTATTTTTATTTACGAATAACTCAAGCTCGCTGTCAGTTGCGGTTTCTGCATCTATCCATTCTCTATGTAAAAACTGCGAAAAAGCAGAATTAAACTTACGCTTGTCCTCAAAAACCTCAATATACTCGGGATTATTAAAACGTTTTATAAAGCCGTTGTTAATGCCTCTTGTAACCACTGTTTTCCGTTGAGCCGCATTTAAATTATACATTTCAAAAAGGGCATAATCCATATACCCCGCCTGATATTTTATGCCACAGTTAATCATATCAAAAATAATATATAGGTAGCTTTTGCCGCTTCGCTGTTTTACTTCTTTAATTTTCGCAATCATTTGCCTGTGATTCATAGAAAAAACACGTTTTACTAAGTAAAAAATCCGAGACATACGTAACCTTCATTCGATTATAAGATACAAAAAGTATATTACAACCTACAGCTTAAATTAAGTTAAAATATGTCGGAAAGATTTATATTTTTTGTTTATTGACTAAATTAAAAAACTGCCCTGATAAAAACACAAACGCGACATAGCCCTGTAGAAACTATGCCGCCTTTGCGTATTTAAATTTCAGATGAAGCGTTGTAAATTAATCCATTTGAGTAAGCTTTTTGCATCAGCATTACCCAATTGCGCTGCCTTTTTTATCCAATATCTTGCAGTACCTGCTTGATTCTTATCAATGTTAAGCAATAATTTACCATAGGCATACATACCTTCAGGCACGCCTTTGTTTGCCGATTTCTCATAGTATTTCATCGCCATCATTTGACGGTCTCTTATCCCTGTAACAGAGCTATGACCGCTTTCAAAAAGCCAACCTATAATATAAAGTCCGTTAGGATTGTCAACATAATCCCTGACCGCTAACAGATACTTTGCACATTCACGATAGTTTCCTAAATCATAATATATATATCCCAAGTATTCACCAACTGATGAATTCTTTTCTAAACTATATGAACGCAAGCACAATTCCAATGCCTTGTTTATATCTGACACTACACCATTGCCACTACCAAAACATCTGCCCAGGTTATAAAGTCCCCAAACGTCATTAAGCGAAGCAGACCTATTAAACCAATACACCATTTTTTGTGCATCCTGTATGGTACCTTCTCCGTTTTCGTACATTAAACCAAGATAATTCATAGCGTCGCTATTACCTAATTCAGCGGCTTTAGTAAACAAATCAAAAGCTTTGCAATAATTCATCGGATATCCGTTACATCCTTTATAGTAACAGTATCCTTCGTTATAAAGCTGTACCCCGTTTTTACTCATCACAACTGCACTCCTTAGGTCATGGCCCAGATACGGGAGTTCTGCCACTGTAAAGCGGCGGCACTCTGCTGGCTAGCTACAGCGGCAATTTCTGTATTCTTTGCAATCTGTGACGTGTAGTTGTTGATTGATGCAAGAGAACTGTTAATGCTTGCAAGCTGATTATTTGCTATTCTTGCCTGATTTACAAGCTCTCGCTGATAGTATTCAATTCTTGAAAGTGAAGATTCAATGTTGGACAGCTTTTCAACGATTACATTGGCAAGTAAATCCTTGTCATATGTATCATATATACCGCCGTGACCTTTAACAATTGTGCAACGGCCGTCAACAATATAGCCGTAAAGAGTAGCAACGCCTGTAAAGTTTCTGTACTTACCGGGAAGCACATTCAAGGAATAAATATGTGCCAGATTTTTCTTTGCCATATTAAGATTCTGCTGAATTTCTTCCTGCTGAGCCGAAATGTTTCTCTCTGCTGTCACAGTGCCGTTAAGTGTATTGGTATAGCGTGCTATGCTGCTTTCGAGGTCACTTTTATGCTGAAGCTTGTCACCTGTAACATTTGTATTGCTGAGCTTCGTAGTACGTCTTGTTGCACTTTTGGATTTAATTTTATTAACGATAAAAATAATCATTGGTGCAAGCATCGCCATAATTGTAAATACACCTATACCAAAAACTGATGTAACTATTGCATATTCAGGGTCTTCTCCGCCCTTTATCAAAGCATTGCTAAACGTAATCATTCCGATTATTCCTGCTATAGCAATTAATATCATAATAATAAAAGCAACCATTGAAGTTCTCTTCATTTTTTTGGCACGAGCATTAAACATATCAGCCCTCTGATCAATATCTGACTGTTTTTCGAAGTATTCCACTTCTAAGCCTGCCAGTCTACTCTCTGCCGCATTTTTGTTCTGCTGTGCATCTTTTCTCTCAGAATAAATCTTCTTCATCTGAGAATTAACCTTATCCATAGCATTGCTCCAGATGTAGACATACTTCTCAAACTCCAGGGCGTGTCTGAGATATTCTCGCATATAGTCCAAATTATCTTCTCTGTTCACAAAAAATCCCCCTTATTTCATATTTGTCCTATGACAGGACAATATTTATTTATGATGATGATAGCATTAAAGTTGTCCTATGTCAAGACATTTCCTTACGGAAAGAGAGGTTTAATTTATGGCGAGGATTATTGACGGTAATGAAATGAATCTAATCGGCGAAAATGTACGTATTTTACGCAAAAGAAAGCATATGAGTCAGCAAGCGCTTTCAAACAAACTGGAGCTTTTGGGAGTATATGTGTGCCGCGGGTCGGTATCGCGAATTGAGGACAAGTCCCGAACTGTCACCGACATTGAACTTTACGGCATTGCCAAGGTGCTCGGCGTAGGGATTGAAGAACTTTTTGAAACTGAAAATGACACAAAAAATTAACGCTGTAGATTTTACTCTACAGCGTTTGGTTTTATATTATATTCTGTTATCCCTGCAAGAAAGGGTATTCTATGGGGAATTTGTCTATAATTTTCCAGTTTTCAAAATTGTTGGCGTCGCCTTTGATTTCGTAGGTTACAAGGTTTTCTTCGCGGACAGAGCCATCCTCGGAGGCACCACTCATATACATATATCTTGTAACATCGGCATCCTCGGCAACCTCGTCAAAGGGTGTGCCGTAATCGGCGTAGTCAAGTCCCATTTCCTTTAAAACTGTGGGTCGCACGTTTACAAGCTGCTGAGGACTGTTGCTTTCCTTCATTTCGCCGGTTGAGCCTGCAGGCTTGTAGAACATAGAAACAACTCGGGGGGCATCAAGCTCGGTAATTGTACCCGACTTGCCATGGTCAGAGGTTACGATAATTGTAGAAGAATCGTAAATGCCAAGTTCTTTGAGCTGTTTTAAATACTCGGAAACATTTGTAAGAGCACCGCGAGTTGCTTCTTTAACAGTTACCTTTTCGTCGGTTTTCTCGCAGTTTTCGTCAAAAAGATAAGGTGCGTGGCAACCTCGGAAGAGATAATATGAGAAAGTGCCCTTTTCGCCTGAGTTGTTATCCTTATTAAGCTTTTCGCTGGTTAACCTGTCGTAAAAAGCATAGTCGGTAAGAGAAATACGCTCGTTATTGGTAAGTGAGTATGCACTGTTTGCCTGAGTTGTGTCGGTTTCGAAGAAAGGCTTAAGCGCAACCGGTGCTGTGCGGTAAAGTGAAAGCATCAGCATTTCTTTTTCAAGCTTAAGGTAGTCAATTTCGGGCTCAATAACCTTGTAATTGTCTAAGTATTCCATTAAATACTCACCATCTGGGTTTACATACTTCTGGTGAGCATAAATGCGAATAGCATAGCCTGCATCCTTCATATCCTCAAAAAAGCCGTTATTGCTCCAAGCAGTAGACATTGCATCGTCATACTCAGAGGTATAGAAAGAGTTTTCACCCGTGAAAAGATATGCCACAGAGGGGAAGGTACGAGAGTAGTGAGGAGTAGTGTTCTTATACCATGTAAAACCGTCAAACTCGTCGAAATACTCGGGGTTATTCTCCATAACCTCTTCGGCAAAGGTAACGTCGAAAGAATCAATGGCAAGCACGATTACGTTGTGCTTATCGGAAAGGTCAAACTCGCCTACGCGGGTTGCCTGAATATTGCTCTTCTCGTCGATATCGCTTATAAAGAAAACACCAACCGAGCTTGCAAGCTGCATTACACATAAGAGTACGCAGAGAAAGCCTGTGGCATAGGTCCAGATTTTTTTACTAAACTGCTGTAAAGCGAATAGTAAAAAGAGGATAAAGCCCCAAATTGCAAGACCTATAACAGCCTCAACAGCAAGGTCCTTCCACAAAACCTCGGTACCGTCAAGTACGCCTACGCTTGAATTCATAAATATTGACTGAACATAAGCACCTAAAGAAAGCCCTACAAGCAAAGACAGATACCAATTAAGGAGTCTGCCCTTCATAATAAATGACAGCCCGAAAAGCACCGCAAATACAACAAGTGCCGAAACACCTACAGGCAGCATTACCTGAGAGATGGTATAATCAAAGAACATTGTATTTGCAACGAAAATTTCAATAATAGGTGCAAGAAAATAAGTCATAACAAAAGTCAGCACCGCACCAAAGGAAATCACTGCTCTGCTTTTAAGCTTTCTGTCATCTGCAAATAAAAAGGTTTTAAGCTTAGAAAAAAACTTCATACGTATCCTCCCATTATAACCAAACGCAGTTGAAGCGGCTGCCTTTATTATTTAGACTAACCGCTTCAAATAATTATATCATATTCAATGAAAATTACAACAATATTTTACACAAAAATCACTTTTAGGCATAATAAATGTATATATGTCGTATATTGATTTAATTTACGTAATATTGTATAATAAAGTTTGGTGCAAATCGGTTTAACCTAACTCTTTTTGCTTTTTGAGCAAGGGTTTTATCTTGACTCTTCCCAAAAGCTCGAAGGGTAAATAGAAAGGATAAAGCGAAAGTACAATTGTAAGCACTACAGATACACCAATCATTATAAAGCCTGCGGCAGTCTGGGATACTTCGAAGGGAAGCCAGTCGAAGCTGTACCATTTAAATTCAAGATATGCAAGGTACAGATAACGGTGAAGAATATAAACCGAAAGCGTACGTGCACCGAAAGCGGTGAATACGTTCTTCTTTCTGGGAACCCATACAAGGAAAGCAAAACACAGAAGTGCGGCACAAAGATAAAACCACACTCTGGGTAAGAACCAGAAAACAGGATTTATCGAGGTGTTTTTAAAGATAGCAAAGTAGGAACGGTCACAGGTAATAAAACCGTTGATGCTAAAGTTAAGTACTTTGCCCGAGCCTGTAAGATACAAGGTTCCCACAAGGGTAAGCATTGCCACCAAAAAAGCAGGTATTGAAAGCAACTTTGACTTTTTTGTGAAAAGCTTCTGCATCTGACCTGATGAAAGATAGTAGCCTGTAAGGAAGAACGGGAAGTGAACAATCATTCTGGACATTGCCATAAGGTTGCTTACTCTCTCGTCGTAACCGATAAGAAGGCCAAAAACAACCGCTACTGTCAGCATAATTTTGGGGTCAATCTTGTCAATAACAGGAAGCAAAAGGTACCACCAGATAAGGCATACCAAAAACCACAGCGAAGACCTTGGTGCCAGTACGCTCTTGGCGATTGAGTCGCCTAAAACAAATACCTCAAAGGCTCCGACGGTAAACTGTGCGGCTAAATAGTAAACAATGTAAGTAAAGGGTCTTTGCACATTTATACTGCCGTCGGGTCTTATATATTTTTTAGCAAAGAAGCCCGAAATGAAAATAAGACAAGGCATGTGCATTGTGTTGATAGCTCGCCACAAAAGCATATACTCACCCTTAAGCCAGAAGCCTGCCATATCCTTAAACGGAGAAATGGCATGAGCAAGAACTACAAGGAAAATGAGAATAAACTTTGCATTGTCGTAAAAATACTCTCTGCCCTTAAAATCGCGATACATATCCCCCGCTTGGGTT
>JAUNEH010000057.1:0-11091 GCA_030525665.1 Ruminococcus sp. | reverse complement strand
GATGGTAATAAGCTCGGTGACCTTCTCCTCATCAAAACCGGACTCTTTTGAGATAAGAGCGATACGCTCATCGGTGGAGAGTTCGGGATGGTTGTTATATATTCCCAAAATCTTTTTAAGTTTCATATATCCGTGGTGTGACGGCACGGTGCATCCTGCTTTCACAGTGCGGATATATTTAATAACTTGTTTATAAACTGCAAACTTTGCGTAGTGCAAAAGCGGATATTGGTCGGCAGGATCGTAAGCCAGAAGCAGTTCCCACAAGGTTGAAATATATATCTGCTTTATATCCTCGGTAGCTGACTGTTCTAAAGAAAAGTTATTAACATACCTGGTTGCAATGCCGTTAATTTTATTCTCATAAATATTGAGAAAAGCTACAAAATATCCGCTGTCCTTCTCAACGAGGGTATGAACAAAATAGTCGTTTATATTTTCAAAACTCACATAAGATTTATCGGTACAGGCAAAGGAAGATGCGAGTGCAATAATATCTGCGTGAAAATATTTTAAACGCAGAATTTCATTGTTTATCTCCCAAAGCTGTAACTCTCCGGCTTTAACTTTTGCAACAATATCATTCCATATCTCAGAATTCAAAAGGTCTGGATCGGTGATACCACGCAGTAATTTGTTTGCTATTTTTAAATAAATCTCCACAGATACCCGCACCTCCTTTCAAAGATTAAATGTTATTATTTTTTACCGAGTAAGCGTTTTGCCTCGGCAAAGACATTCTCCAGAATCATATCTTGCTCGTATCCGTTTTCGGCATAATCAAAATCTATCTGTGCTTGTTCAAAATATCGGTTAATAAGTTCTTTTGCTTTAAGGCAGGTATCAACATCATATTTTGCGTTAGGTTTATTATTTCTTGCCTGACTTAATTTACTGCGGATGGAATCATCTCTATGCTTCCAAGTGTCATACCCTCGCCCATCTTCTTTCTTTTGCTTGGGCATATTCAATTTGTTTTTAGCAACATGAGAACAAGGAACACCGTAATCAGAATTAACGGAACTGCAATAAAGTTGTTGATGCGCAGTGGTCATAAAAAAGAATTTATGACAGATACCGCACTGCCACGAGTAATGCCCCACGGCAAGTCCCTCAAACATATCGGTAACATAAAAGTTGAGCATTCTGTTAAAATGTATTCTTCTGCCGAGCATTGGCAAACCTTTTTCGTCTCGTCTTATAACCGGAGCCATCCACACTTGCGGCTCAAGAGTAAATGCGTGTGTTATTTCCACCGGATTGTTTTCCTCAATAAATTTCACCATTTCTTCATTACCGAAGTACTGTTCGGTAAAGGATGCAAGAAATGCTTTATCACGGCACCCCATATCAGTAAGATTGGCAAAGTACATACAGGCTACCGAAAAGAAATTATATGTATCGGCACAGAGGAAAACATATGCTTCTACAATAGCACAAAGCACTGTCATATACTTCTGCAAATTAGAGTCTTGAGGAACACAGGCTAACAACGGCTCATCAAGTGAACCAAAGCTTACGCTATATCCTTTCAACGCTTCGTCACCGAGAACCTCCTCAATCAAGGCTTTCTCTTCGGCAATATTAAAATAGCAAAAGGGCTTTTCGTTTTTTATAAGCTCTAATATTTCTTTAAGCTTTTCCCGAATTGCAGTATAAATGCTTTCAGAATAATAGTGTTCGCAGAGTGCGTTATATAAATTGTTAAGGTCATTACCTGCATAGAATAACGGCATTATAACCGTAGGCGGAAGGTTTAAAATGTCGTTTGTAATCTGTCCTGTTTTGTATTCCTTGCCTGCGAACATAAATGTATCACCGTGATAGTCAACAGAAAAATTATGAAAAAGTGCACTACCTATGGGTTTTGTTTCTATGATATTCATGTGATACCTACGCCTCCACACTAAAATTTTACAAAATCAGTGGTACCATAATCTGTACTCTGCAAAAATTATATCACAAAAACAATCCAATGTCATTCGAAATCACAAAAAATCCAGAAACGAATTTTTATAATCACGGAAAAATATGTATTTTTTTGAAAATCAGACATTTATATAGTGAGGACATCCTCAACCGAGCCGTACCGAAAGGTGCGGCTTTTCTTTTGCTCAAAATTTATTGAAAGTAGGTGATTATCTATGAGCGAAAAGAAAAACAAACTCACCGTTATAGACGGTGAAACCCTGATGGATACAAGACTTGAACCGACTAAGTTTTGTATCGACACTCTGCTGCCCCAAGGAATAACAATCCTCGGCGGTGCACCTAAAATCGGTAAATCCTGGTGGGTGCTGGATATTTGTATCCGCATTGCCAAAGGAGAAAGCCTGTGGGATATGCCGACCACCAAAGGCACAACGCTGTATCTTTGCCTGGAAGATACGCTCAGGCGTGTGCAGGAGCGACTGTGTTTAATCACAGACGATGTCCCCTCCAATGCTTTCTTTGCAACATCGGCACATACACTTGCCGAAGGTCTCTGCGATGAAATCCGCACATTCGTAAAGGAACATCCCGATACAGTTCTCGTTGCAATCGATACTTTTCAGATTGTGCGTAACGGCGGTGCAGATACCTCTTACGGTAACGACTACGATGAAATCCGTCAGATGAAGCAGTTAGCAGACGAGCTTAATATCTCTCTTCTGCTGGTGCATCACCTTCGCAAGCAGGGCGACAGCGATCCGCTGAATAAACTGTCAGGCACCACCGGAATCGTAGGCGCAGTCGATTCAGTGTTCGTGCTTGACAAAAGCAAACGCAGTGAAAATCTCGCCACACTGGTTTGCACAGGCAGAGATATTGAGCATCGGCAGTTGGAACTGAAGTTCTCAAACAAGGATTTCGTATGGGAACTGAAATCCGACAATCGAGAGCAACCCGAAAAAATGTTACCGCCTGAGATGGAATTACTCGTCGAGTTTATGGAAGAGCAGAAATCCTTTGATGGCCGTAACAATGATTTTGTGGAGCAGTTCAATGCGGTCACACACAGCAATATTACTGCAAAAGCTCTCAAGCAAATGATGGCACGGTGGAGATATGACCTTGAGACACTCGGTGTTTATTTTGAAAACTACCGAAATAACAGTGCAAGGTTTATGAAAATAGAATTTATTTCCTCTGCCTGTGACGACCGTGTCGATGGTGACATTTAAAAGTTGACACCTAAAAAGCTTGTCAGGGTTGTCACGTTTGTCACAAAACTGTCAGCCAATGTCCGCCCCTTTGCCAAAATGTTTGCCTGTTGGAGCAACCACCCCACCGCCTCGATAAAAACGCAACACAGGGCAAATTTGAGCCGAATGTGGGGAGATTTGTCGCTGAAAGTTACTCAAAAAGTACCGCATTTAATTTCTCTCCTTCAGGAGAGAACCAGCATCGCCTTTGGCTGTACAACCACCGCAAAAACGGTGGCCGTGCCTTCGACTGCTGTTTATGGGGCAGAAGCCCAAACCCACTTTATTATTACAAGGAGTTTTATTATGAAATCCAAAAGATTTAATTTCAGAGTCTCCGATACGATGGATGCTCTGATTCGTAAAAAAGCCGCAGATGCCGGAATGAGCATTACCGACTATATCATCCTCTGTGCCATTGATAAAAAGGTAACAAATTATGACGGTCTGCGCGAGCTTACCACACAGGTAAAAAAGCTGGGCAACAATGTAAACCAGTTACTGATACTTTCCCGTCAGGGAAGAATCAACACAGTAAACCTTACCGCTACCCAAGAGGAACTGCAAAAGATTTACGAACTGCTATCTGCCGAGCTTAGAAGGGGGTGATGATTTGGCGATTGTTCATTTCGTAAATTATCAAAAACCGCAAACCGCAAGCGGTATGTTATTCGTCTTGCGGTACACTATGCAGGACGAAAAAACCATTGCCGATGACGGCAATAAGTATGTAACAGGTGTTAACTGCACACCCCAGTCTGCTTATACCGAGTTCAATAATACGAAAAAATTATACGGTAAAACGGATGGCAGACTGTTCTATCATTTCGTGCAGTCCTTTTCGGTGGATGAAAACATATCACCCCAAATGGCACACGAAATAGCAGTTAGATTTGCTGAGGAAACCGAAAAGTTCCAAGGCTTTGAAATCGTAGTATCCACCCACTGCGACCGTAACCATATTCACTCGCATTTTATTATGAACAGCGTAAACGCTGAAAGCGGTAAAAAGTTTCACATCAGCGAAAGTGAGGTTGAAATGCTGATGCAAAAATCCGATACCCTATGCCGTGAATATGGTTTGTCGGTTTTAAAACCTAAGCCTCCCACTGAAAGAGCCAAGCCGATGAACGACCGAGAATATCGCTCTGCAGAAAAGGGTGATAGTTGGAAGATAAAACTTGAAGCTGTAATCTCCAATGTAATGGAAATAGCTTCTTCCAAAGAGCATTTTATTATGCTGATGGAAGCAAAAGGGTACGGTGTCAAGTGGACGGACACTCGTAAGAATATAACCTACACCACACCCGAAGGCAAGGCCTGTCGGGACAGCAAATTACACCTGACAAAATTCTTAAAGGAGAACATGACAAATGAATTTTACAACCGAGAAAAAATCACCATTAAATTTTATAGCCGAAGCACAAGAGCAAATCACCGCCGCCGAAAAGGTTCATCCTTGCGTAACGGTGACCGAGCCGAACTGGACGGCACTGATATCTACACAGAAAGCACAGATAGAACTGCTGCTGGATATTCAGAACACCCTGCTGACGCTTACGACCGAAAAAGAACTGAAAGCATATATGGACGAGCAGTTGAATACGCTGATTCAGTACACCGAGCAGACCAAAGAAGCGACCGAACAGTTTCAGAGGGCGATGGAAACATCGGCGGAAAAACTGACAGAGAGTATCCGTCAGTTAACAGCGGATACCGAGAAACAGGTTGGGAGAATGAGCGAGAGCTGTTCACAGAACATCTCTATGCTACGCAGTACGGCACAGGACAAACTAAAGAGGCATACGGACAGGATGTTTCTGATATCTCTGATACCTTCGGCACTGCTCATAGTATTGGAGTTGATGCGGCATATCTTATCGGCGATATCGGTAATATAATTGACGAGGATGCTCCCGTGGAAGATTGCACTACAATCCACTATCCAAGGGAGCGAAAGAAAAACCAAGGCCCCGTGTTAGGCGGAATGTAAAGAGCGTGAGAAAATCTGAATCTCACGCTCTGTTTTTATACTGATTTCAACTAAAGAAAGGACTTTATTTATATGCAAAATATTAACAGCAACAAACCATTAGCAGAAATGTATACTTCGACAGAAAAGGGGGAATACTAATTGATTTTACTGTGCTAACCGAAGCGGCGTGAGCATAGTATGTATTGTAAAACAAGATTTGATAACAGGAGGTGCTTTCACCGTGTCAAAAGTTACTTTGAAGTATAAGTTCAACAATCCCAACTCGGTGGAAGACACCGCCGAAGAGCTTTTAAAACTTTTTATTGAGGCTAACAAACCCAAAGTAGAAGAAGCAATAAAAAACGCTGTTGATAACAGCACCAATACAACAAGCCATCCTGCATAAAATCGGGATGGCTTTTATAAAAACAATGGTCGGCATACTTGCTGGACTTGTAAAATTTTATGTGATATTGTGTTGTCGCAAACCAAAGGAAAGGAGAAAAAACAATGAATATAGCAGCCTACTGCCGTGTATCAACCGAAAAAGAAGATCAGCTTAATTCCCTTGAAGCACAAAAAACCTTCTTCCTGGAATACACAGCTCGTTCCGGAGATAACCTTGTAAAGCTATATGCCGATGAAGGGTTATCCGGAACAAAAATTAAAAACCGCAAACAATTTCTGCGGATGATGGCAGACGCCGAACTTGGACTGTTCGATATGGTTGTGGTAAAGGATATATCACGCTTTGCCCGAAACACCGTTGACCTTCTGCAGAATATCCGCCGTCTGCGTGAACTGGGTATTGAAACCCAGTTCCTTACAGCGAATATGACAAGTATGGGAAACAGTGAATTTGTACTGACCGTTTTCGGTGCTTTAGCTCAAGAGGAAAGTGCAAACACATCCAAGCGTGTTAAATTCGGAAAAAAGATAAATGCCGAAAAAGGCAGAGTACCGAATATCGTATTCGGATATGATAAAACCATCGGCGATTATTTTAATCTGGCAATCAACAAAGCAGAAGCTGATGTCATCCGTCAGATTTACCAATGGTACTTAAACGAAGGGTACGGTGTCTCTAAAATATCCTATATGCTTAATGAGCGAGGAATAAAAACAAAGCGCGGTTGCAAGTGGACGCAAAACGCTGTCAGCCGTATTCTCGAAAACGAACTTTATACAGGTAAGGTTATCAACGGAAAAGAAGAAGTTGCCGACTTTCTTACAGGCAGACGAGCCTCAAAAAGCGAGGATGAATGGTATGTGGTTGAGCGTCCCGACCTTCGCATTATAAGCGATGAGGATTTTGATAAAGCCCGTCGCCTCAAGACAGAGCGCGGTATAAAATTCAAGGTAGATAAACAGCGGCACAGCAACCAGCACCTATTCTCAACTCTTATTAAATGCAAGGATTGCGGATGGTCATTCCGCCGTAATGTACGCACCTATAAAAACACCTATGTAAGATGGGTGTGTTCAGGGCATAACCGAGGCGCCGACAGTTGTCCCAATGCTCTCACTGTTGATGAAAACGAACTGATAGAGGTTATCGAACAGTACTTTGCCGATATACTTTCTAAGAAGAAAAATGTTATCAGCCGTGTGGTAAATGAGTTTCAAAAGGTGTATCGTGCAAAAGATGAAAATGCTTCCTACGAAAAAGAGCTCCGTACAGCGATTGAAAAATTAAAACGAAACCGCCAGAAGTATATGGATATGTATACCGATGACCTTATTACCCGCGAAGAACTGAACGCTAAAATTGGCGGGGACAAGCTGGAACTGGAAAGGCTTGAAAGCGAACTGAAAATGGTAGAACAGCACCTTACAAAAGGCGACCAACTGCAGATGATACTCAATGATACTTTCAAAGAAATTGAGGATATCAGTAATCTGCGATTGATAACAAATGCACAGCTAAAAAGAGTAATTGACAGAATCGAGGTAGACCACGACGGAAACGTTGAGGTCTACCTCAAACTTTTCCGAGAATTAGGGCTCGACGAAACCGTTCCAATTTGTACCGCCCCCACATAAGGACGTCAGCAAACGCCTTCGCTATATAGATTCCGCCCTTTTCAAAAAGGTAGACCGCGTACTGCAACAAAACAAATCCGAGCGTCACATCCGCGGCGGCGAAGCCACAAAAAATAAGTATTTAAGCCTAAGCTTAAGAGGGAATAAGAGCGATAATTAGTTAAATTAACAAAGCCGACAAAAAGTTCTTTACACCTTGGCTCCTTTGATGTATAATTAGCGTGAAATAGTAGGAACTTATGCTTTTTTGTATATAAAGGAGTTAATATTATGCGAAATATTCCTTTTTCACCGCCTGACATCACTCAGGCTGAGATTGACTCGGTAGTTGATGTACTAAAATCAGGTTGGATAACAACAGGCCCAAAAACAAAGCTTTTTGAATCCCGAATTGCTCAGTTTTGTAATACCGAAAAATCCGTGTGCCTTTCTTCCCAGACAGCCTGCGCTGAAATGACTTTAAGAATTTTAGGCATAGGTCAGGGCGACGAGGTTATCGTTCCCGCCTACACCTACACCGCTTCGGCATCAATTCTTTATCATATCGGTGCAACCCCTGTTATCATCGACTGTGCACCCGGCAGCTTTGAAATGGACTATGACAAAATGGAAGCCGCCATTAACGAAAAAACAAAGGCTATTATTCCTGTTGACCTTGCAGGTGTTATGTGCGACTACGACCGAATTTTTGAGGCTGTAGAAAACAAACGACACCTCTTTAAGCCCGCAAACGAATATCAAGAGGCTATCGGCAGAGTAATGGTAATCTGCGACGGTGCCCATGCCTTCGGTGCAAGCCGCAAGGGCAAAATGTGCGGTGAGGTTGCCGACTTTACAAACTTCAGCTTCCACGCCGTTAAAAACCTTACAACAGGCGAAGGTGGTGCCGTAAGCTGGCGTAATATAAAAGGAATTGACAACGACGAGCTTTATAAAAAATATATGCTCTTCTCCCTACACGGTCAGACTAAAGACACCTATGCAAAAAACAAGGGTACAAGCTGGGAATATGACGTTGTAGACACCCAGTACAAGTGCAACATGCCCGACATTTTAGCCGCAATGGGTCTTGCTCAGATGGACAGATACAAAGACATAATCGACCGACGCCACCAGCTTATAAAAATGTACAACAATGCCTTCGCAGACTTACCTGTAGGTGTGCTTAACCACTCAAGCGAAAATCACCGCAGCAGCGGCCACCTTTATATGGTACGCTTCTTAGGTCAGGACTCAGACTACCGTAATGCTTTTTTCAAGCGTATGGCACAAAACGGCGTAATCTGTAACGTCCACTTCAAGCCCCTGCCCTTGCTTACAGCATACAAGAGCCGCGGCTTTGACATCAAAGACTATCCCAACGCCTTTGATATGTACCAAAACGAGCTTACTCTGCCTCTTAACACTACAATGAGTGATGAAGATGCAAGATATGTTATAGATATGTTCAGACGCTGCATTGCCCAGCCCTACTGAGTTTTTGCTCAATTATCATCGCCTGACGGGCTGCCGTCGGGCGATTTTTGCTAAAAATCCCCCACTTTTTTCACAAAACAATCAACTTGTTTTTAAGAATGCTTAACTTTTGTTCATAATTTTATGTTATACTTAAGATAAGAACTTTTATGAGGGAAAGGAAGGTAAATTATTATGGGACTTCATAAAATACTTATTGTCGACGACGACACAAATATTTCGAACCTTTTAAGGCTTTATCTGGAAAAAGAGAATTTCTCAACGGTTATTGCCGAGGACGGCGAAAAGGCGGTTGAGTTTTTCAAAACCGAAAACCCCGACCTGATTCTTTTAGACATAATGCTTCCAAAGCTTGACGGCTGGCAGGTTTGCCGCGAAATTCGCAAAACCTCCGACTGCCCCATTATTATGCTTACTGCAAAGGGCGAAACTTTTGACAAGGTTTTAGGCCTCGAGCTTGGTGCTGACGACTACATTGTAAAGCCCTTTGAAACCAAAGAGGTCATAGCAAGGGTGCGTGCGGTGCTTCGCCGTACAGACTCAGGCGAGCAGGGTATCGTCAAGGAAATCAAGTGGGAAAATCTCGAAATTAACCTTACTAATTACGAACTTAAGGTAAACGGAAAAGCTGTGGCTACTCCGCCTAAAGAGCTTGAGCTTTTGTACCACCTTGCTTCAAACCCCAACAAAATGTTTTCTCGCGATCAGCTTTTAGACGAGGTGTGGGGCTTTGATTATTACGGCGACAGCCGCACAGTAGACGTACACATCAAGCGAATCCGAGAAAAAATTGAAGGAGCAAGCGACAAATGGCAGCTTTGCACCGTTTGGGGCAGAGGCTACAAATTTGAAGTAAAATAATATGGCTAACGTAAAAAACGCAGTTAACAAAACCGTCTTTCGGCGGTTTTTGTTCTACAGCATAATAATCGTACTTTTATGCCTGCTCATAATTACGGCTATACTTGTTTATCCCGTTACAGGCTACATTGAAAAGGTAAAGAAAGAAACCATAGTCCAAAGTGCACAGGATGTTTCTTCATACATATCCGAAATTTCCAAGGGCGAGCTTCATTCCTCAGAGGAATATGTCTTTCCCTATCTGGACGCCCTGAGTGAATCCATGGGTGCCGATATTATGCTTGCAGATTTAAACGGACGGATAGTTTTCGTAAGCTCTGCAGATACTAAGCATAACGAAGGCAATATGCTTCCGCCAACGGTTATCAACGAGCTTCAAACAAACACCTTCTTCGCCTATGGAAATATAGGCGGTTTTTATGACAAGGCGTACTACGTGGCTGCCACGTCCATACAAAACACCGGAGGCTCAGTTATAGGCTACTGTGTTGTAGCTCAACATACAGTATGGAGCCCGGACGCAGTTCCGTCGGTGTTCTTTGTGTTCACTTTGATTGTGCTTCTGTCGGCACTGCTGATTTTTGCTCTTACCTCGGTGTATGCATTTAATACCACACGACCCTTAAAACAGATGACCGCCGCCACCAAACGTTTTGCCGCAGGCGACTTTGAAAGCCGCGTGTACGTTAAAAACAAAGACGAAATCGGCGAACTTGCCGTTGCTTTCAACGAAATGGCCGACTCCTTGGCATCTATGGAAGGCGTAAGGCGTAATTTTATTGCCAATGTAAGCCACGAGCTTAAAACCCCTATGACCACAATCTCGGGATATATTGACGGCATACTTGACGGTACAATTCCCAAAACCGAGCAGGAATATTACTTAGGCATAGTATCCGAAGAAACCAAGCGACTTTCCCGCCTTGTTACCTCTATGATTTCACTTTCAAAAATCGACAGCGGCGAAATCACAGTTAATAAAACCTCTTTCGATGTTCTGGACGTTATTTTCAGCGTTCTGCAAAGCTTCGAAAGCAGGCTGTCGGAGAAAGAGCTTACCGTAGAAGGTCTTGATATTGAAGAAAATATTATGGTTTTCGGCGACAAGGACCTTCTACACCAGACAATTTACAACTTAGTTGAAAATGCTGTAAAATTCACCGAGCAAAAAGGCGTTATTCGCTTTAAATTTTCAAAAGAAAACGGTTTTAACGTTATAAGCATCGAAAACAGCGGCAAGGGAATTCTGCCCGAGGATATCCGATTTGTGTTCGACAAATTCTATAAAGCCGACAAATCCCGCAGCAGCGACAAACGCAGTATGGGATTGGGACTTTACATCTGCCGTACCGTAATAGCCTTACACGGTGGTAAAATATCCGCCGAGTCAAAGCCCGATAAATACTGCAGATTCACCTTTACTCTGCCAGAGCAAAAGCGTAAAAAGCTTATGTCGGCAGACAGCAAAACGGAGGAATAAAATGATAGACGAAAACATGAACTTACCCTTAAATAGCGACCCTAAGCCCGAGGAGTCGGTTCCCGAAAAAT
>JAUNEH010000010.1:0-39127 GCA_030525665.1 Ruminococcus sp. | reverse complement strand
CTCTGAATTAAGCTTTAATGCCTTCTGCGTATTAAGACTTGTATTACATTTATAGCCTACACCGCCGCATTCTACAACTGAAACACCTTGCTCCATAACTATTAAGTTGCCTCTTAAAGAATAAATCACACTTATTCCTCCTTTTTCAGATGCCGTTCATTAGTCTTTGCCTTAAGGCTGTTCCTGCGGCGTGTATGTGACACACAGCAATAGCCAGAGCGTCAGCAGCATCATCAGGCTTAGGCATTGCTCGCAGCTTAAGAAGCCTTTTGGTCATATCCATAACCTGCTGTTTTTTTGCCTTTCCGTAGCCTGTCACTGCAGTTTTAACCTGCAACGGGGTATATTCGAAAATCGGTATGTTGTGAAGCTGGGCGGCAAGTAAGATAACTCCCCTTGCCTCGGCAACCATAATAGCGGTTTTCTGGTTATTCTGAAAATAAAGCTTTTCAATGGCTATACAGTCAGGCTTTGCTTTTTCGATAACCTTATTCATGCCGTCGAAGATTAACTTAAGACGAGTATTAAAATCCGTGTCGGCATCGGTAGTGATACAGCCATATGCAACAGGCTTATAGGAGCCTGTTTCGGCGTTAACAACACCGTAGCCGATAATAGCATAACCCGGGTCAATACCAAGCACCGTCACCGCCGAACATCCTTTCACGCATAATTTGCCTATAATAATTAAGTATTATAACATATTGATACCTAAATAGCAACTTTATTCGCGATTTGTTACACAAAAATTCACAAAAAATTATCTCCCCCGATTAATAGCTCGAGGGAGAAAACATACTAAACATATTCTCTTAAAAAAGACTTCAAATACTCGATACTTTCCTTAGTTGGGGTGGGCAACTCGGAAAGAGGAAACGGAATTTTCATTTCATCGTATTTTGTCTGACAGATTTTACGAAAAGGCAAAAGCTCAATTTTATCAACACATTTATTGTTCTTTGCTATATCGTAAAGCTTTTTTATATTTTCCTCGCTATCATTAATGGTAGGAATAATAACCTGACGTAGAGTTACAGGTATTTTCTTTTCGTTAAGAATACGAAGAAATTCAAGGGGAATATCCATAGGACAGCCTACGTTTTCTCGATAAAGAGTATCGCTGGTATATTTAATATCCAGAAGCACCCTGTCGGTTACATTAAGCAAGCTGAGGACTTCTTCGTTAATAATACTGCCTGAAGTATCGAGACAGGTGTTAATTCCTTGTTCCTTGCAAAGGGCAAAAATATCCTTGGCAAATTCTGCCTGCATAAGCGGCTCGCCACCCGAAAGGGTTATACCGCCGTTTTGTTTAAAATACTCCCTGTAACGCTGTGCCCGATTTACTACCTCTGCGGCAGTATAAAGCTTTGCTTGACCTTTCTTTGACCATGTGTCAGGGTTATGACAACATTTACAACGAAGGTTACAGCCTTGAAAAAAAGCTACAAATCGTACACCTGGACCGTCTACAGTACCAAGGCTCTGAAAAGAGTGGATATATCCTCTGCTCATACTGCCTCGTGGAACGTACGGCTGATAACCTCTCGCTGTTGTTCGCGACTTAATTTATTGAAGTTTACAGCGTAGCCTGAAACGCGGATTGTAAGGTTGGGATAAGCCTCGGGATTTTCGTAGGCTTTCAGCAAAGTTTCGCGAGTCATAACGTTAACGTTGATGTGGTGAGCCATTTTAGCAAAGTAACCATCTAAAATTGTAACAAGGTTTTCTACCTGCTCGTCCTCGGTTTTACCTAATGCATCGGGAGTGATTGAGAAGGTATTGGATATACCGTCACGGCAATCGTCGTAGCTAAGCTTTGCAACAGAATTAAGAGAAGCAAGTGCACCATTCTCTTCGCGGTTGTGCATGGGATTTGCACCCGGTGCAAAGGGCTCGCCTGCTTTTCTGCCATCGGGAGTTGCGGCTGTATTTTTACCGTACATAACGTTAGAGGTAATTGTAAGAACTGACAAAGTGTGAATTGAATTACGGTATGTATTGGTTTTTCTCAGCTCTGTAATAACCTTATGAGTCATTTCCTTAGCAAGTAAATCTACTCTGTCGTCATCGTTACCATATTTAGGAAACTCGCCTGTGGTCTCAAAGTCTACAATAAAACCATCATCGTCTTTAACAGGCTTTACGTTTGCGTACTTTATTGCACTTAAAGAGTCAGTAATTACAGAAAGACCTGCAATTCCAAACGCCATAAAACGGTCAACATAGGTATCATGAAGAGCCATCTGGGTTTTTTCGTAAGCGTACTTGTCGTGCATATAATGAATGATGTTCATTGTATTTACATAAAGATGGCTAAGCCAAGGAAGGTAAATATCAAGACGCTCCATAACAGCTTCATAGGTAAGCTTTTCGCCTGAAAGTACAGGCATCTGAGGGCCAATATGAATGCCGCTTGTAGTATCGTAGCCGCCGTTGATTGCAATAAGCATAAGCTTAGGCAGGTTGCATCTCGCACCGAAGAACTGCATCTGTTTGCCCACCTTCATAGCAGAAACACAGCAAGCAATCGCATAATCGTCGCCGTAGATAGGACGCATTAAATCGTCATTTTCATACTGGATAGAGTTTGTATCCTTGGAAACCTTAGCACAGAACTTCTTAAAGTTTTCGGGAAGATTTACCGACCAGAGTACAGTAAGGTTAGGCTCGGGTGAAGAGCCTAAGGTGTAAAGAGTGTTGAGAACTCTGAAGGAGTTTTTGGTAACTAAGGTTCTGCCATCCTCGCCTACACCGCCGACAGCCTCGGTAATCCACATAGGGTCGCCGCCAAAAAGCTCATTGTATTCGGGAGTACGTAGGTGTCTTGCAATCCTTAATTTCATTACAAAATCATCCATAAGCTCCTGAGCTGTTTCCTCGGTTAAAATGCCGTTTTTAATGTCACGTTCAATATAAATATCAAAAAACGTGCTGACACGACCTAAAGACATAGCGGCACCATTTTGCTCTTTGATAGAAGCAAGATAGGCAAAATACGTCCACTGTATAGCTTCGCGTGCATTTTGGGCAGGCTGGCTTATATCGAAGCCGTACATCATAGCCATTTCTTTCATATAACCCAAGAAAGCAATCTGCTGATAAAGTTCTTCATCAAGTCGAATCTGAGGTGAGTCGAACGACTCAGCGGCAAGCTTTGCCTTGTCCTTCTGCTTTTCTTCAATAAGCTTGTCTACGCCGTAAAGAGCAACTCGACGATAGTCGCCGATAATACGACCTCTGCCGTAAGCATCTGGCAGACCCGTAATAACATGACACTTTCTGGCGGCACGCATTTCATCAGTATATGCACGAAATACACCGTCGTTATGAGTGGTGCGGTATCTGAATTCTTCTTCGATTTTATCACTTAATTTATAGCCGTAAGCCTTACACGCCTGACGAGCCATACGGATGCCTCCGAAAGGATTAACACCACGCTTTAAAGGACGGTTGGTCTGCATTCCGACAATAATTTCGTTGTCTTTGTCGATATAACCCGGTGAGTAGCTTGTAAGTGAAGAAACGGTTGCTGTGTCAATATCAAGAACACCGCCAAACTGACGCTCAAGTGCAAAAAGACCTTGAAGCTTTTTCATAAGAGCTTCGGTACGAGGGGTTGCACTGCTTAAAAACTCAGCATCACCTGTGTACTCGGTATAGTTGGTCTGGATAAAATCACGAACGTTGATTTCGTCCTGCCATACGCCTTTGTTAAATCCAATCCAGTTTTTGTTTTCCATATACATCTCTCCTTACTGAATGAATTAATATAAAAATTACTTATAAAACAAATTAAAAAAGGGCAAGTCACTTCCATGTGAATTGCCCAGACGGTCGGCTTTGCAACTTCTACACTCCCCCACTGTTTTCAGTGAAACCCGTCAGTCACATAGAAGCTTTTCTTTACACTATATTTATACTATAAATCCTTACTTTTGTCAAAGGGTTTACTATATATTGCGGGTAGAAAAAGAAGAAGAAACAAGCATAACTTTTGTATATATTTTTCAAACTGCGTTTATATTTACATAATTAAGCAAGCGTGGTGCAAAATACCAACAGGTGATTATGATGCTTACAACAAGTTTAGAGAAAAACACAAAGGTTATTGACTCGGATTTAAGAGTAAATGAAAGCTTCGACCTTATTAAAAGAGATATTGTAATTAACAATAGAAAGGTTGCACTTTACTGCATCGACGGATTTGTAAAGGATGCAGTGCTTATGAAAACGCTGGTATTCTTTAATTCGGTTAATGACGAGCGATACTTTAAGGATGCCGACACCTTTGCCGAAAACTGCGTTCCTTACTTTGAAGTAACAACAGAAAGCGACCCGAAGCTGATTATCCAAAACGTACTGTGTGGGGTAACGGCACTTATTATAGACGGCTTTGATAAGGCTGTGCTTATGGATATGAGGACATATCCTCAGAGACAAACCAGCGAGCCTGATGACGACAAGGTTATGAGAGGCAGTAAAGACGGCTTTGTCGAAACTATGATTAGCAACGTAGCACTTATAAGACGTAGGATAAGAGACGTTAACTTTACGGTAAAGCCTTTTTTCGTCAGCCATTGTTCAAAATCTGACGTTGCTGTTTGCTATATGGATAACAAAGTGGATAAAAAGCTTTTGAAGCAGATTACAGATAGGATTAATGCAATTGACGTTGATTCCCTTGCTATGAATCAGCAAAGCCTTATTGAGGCAATTTATCCCAAAAAATGGTACAATCCTTTTCCAAAAATCAAATACACCGAAAGGCCTGATTCGGCTGCTGCAAACCTTTTAAAGGGTAATATTGTAATACTTGTGGACAACTCGCCGTCGGCACTGATTTTGCCCACCTCGATTTTTGACATTACCGAGGAAGCCGACGACTACTATTTTCCGCCAATTACAGGCTCTTACCTAAGAGTAGCAAGACTTCTGATAACAATAGGCGCCTTGCTGATTACACCTGTGTGGCTTCTGATGCTTCAAAATCCTCAATATGTACCTAAAGTTTTTGAGTTTATGCTACTTACGGAAGAATGTAGCTTACCTGTATTCTGGCAGTTGATACTTTTAGAAATCACCATAGACGGACTAAGGCTTGCGGCACTTAACACGCCTAACAGCCTGTCAGGCACCTTGGGTATTATAGGTGCTATTGCTCTGTCAGAATTTTCTGTAAGTGCAGGGTGGTTTAATACCGAAACCATTCTGTATATGGCTTTTGTAACCATTGCAAGCTTTTCTCAGCCTAATTATGAGCTTGGCTACTGCCTTAAGTTTATGAGAGTTATTATCCTTATTCTTACAGTTCTCTTCAATCTATGGGGATTTATAGCCGGACTTATATTCACTCTTGTGTTACTGGTTACTAACAAAACTGTCAGCGGAAAAAGCTATCTTTATCCTCTTGTTCCCTTCAACGGAAAAGCATTCCTTCACAAGGTGCTTCGCTTCAGGTAAAGAAAAGTCTTACTGTTAATACCGAAAAAATTACAGCTGTTAAATCCGCCATTAAGCCTGCAACAAGGGTATGGCGGATTTTTTTTACGCCTACACTGCCGAAGTACAGAGTTATGGCGTAAAATGTAGTTTCTGTTGAGCCCGCCATAACCGAAACAATTTTTCCTGCAAGGCTATCGGGACCCAGACGCTCGAAAATATCGATTAAAAGAGCTGTTGACCCGCCGCCTGAGACTGGTCTGAGAATAGCAACAGGAACAATCTCGGCGGGAAAACCGAGTTTATCAGCGAAAGGAGTGATAAGACCTATTAGTGCATCTAATGCACCGCTTTCGCGAAGCATGGTTACCGCAGTGATAAGACCCATTAGAGTAGGAGCTATTGTAAGCACCGTTTTTAGTCCGCTTGATGCACCTTGACAGAACACCTCGAAAACAGGAACTTTTTTAATAATTCCTATCACTACAAATACAATTACTATCAAAGGAATTATGTAACTCATAAATGAGACCTTTCCTCTTTAAAAAACAGCTTTGCCACAGTTATGCCTACCAAAAGTGCCACGACAGACGTAAGCCATACAGCGGGAATTATCTCAAACGGTGCTGTACTTCCGTAATTAGAGCGATACGCGCAGAGAGTTGTAGGTATAAGCTGTATGGAAGCTGTATTTAACACCACAAACAGAAGCATATCGTCGGATGCTTCGTTTTTATTATTATTGATTTTTTTCAGTTCCTTCATAGCACTTAGGCCGAAAGGAGTTGCAGCGTTACCAAGACCAAGCAAATTAGCACTAATATTAAGGCTTATGTATCGCATTGCATAGCTTTCTTTTGGTACACGTTTAAAAAGCTTTGACAGAACTGGTGAAAACAACTTTGCTATACCCCTTGTTATACCGCTTCTATCGGCTATTTCCATCATACCTGACCAAAAGCAAATAATACCGGTTACAGATATGAGAAGCTCAACCGCCGACCCCGCACCTTTTATGACTGAGTCGGAGAGCAATTCCATTTTTCCTGCGAAAATTGCCGAAACAAAGGCTATAATCATCATAAACGCCCAGATAAAATTTAGCAAAATAATCTTCCTTTCGACAGTTATATATTTTTTACAGTTTAATCTTGACAATTTTGGTATTAATTGGTAATATTTAGGTAAGGCGGTTAATTTGTGGCCTTAGTTGGGAGGATTTAATATGTTAAAAGCTTTCGGTGATATTTGTAAAGTAGACCGATTAGGAAGAATTGTTATTCCAGTAAAAGTCAGAAGAATGTTTGATTTAGGCGAAAACAGCCCTTTAGAGTTGTTTATTGAGGACGATAAAATTGTTTTAAAAAAATATTTGCCTCAATGTGTTTTTTGCGGTAATTCCGAGGAACTTAAGGAATATAAGGGAAATCACATATGCAAATGCTGTTTGAAGGAATTATCTGAATAAAAATATCTTGACAAACTCATAGTTTTGCCTCATTATTAAATTGAAGTAAACTAATTGGAGGATTATTATGTTTACAAGAATTGATAAGGAAAATTACTACCTCGACATTGCTGAGACAGTTTTAGAAAGAGGAACCTGCTTAAGACGTAATTTTGGTGCTATTATTGTAAATAACGACCAGATTATTTCTACAGGTTATGTCGGTGCACCCAGAGGAAGAAAGAACTGTATTGACCTCGGATACTGCCAAAGAGAAGCCATGAACATTCCCAGAGGTGAACGCTATGAGCTTTGCAGAAGCGTACATGCTGAAATGAATGCTATTATTCATGCTTCAAGAGACAGGATGCTTGGTGCAACTTTGTACCTTGTGGGCAAAGAGCAAGGCAGCGGTGCTTACGTTGAAAATGCAAGTGCCTGTGCTATGTGCAAGCGAGCAATTATCAACGCGGGTATTACTCGAGTTGTTATAAGAAACAACAAAACCAAGTTTACTGCACTTTACGTAGAAGACTGGATTGAAAACGACGATTCACTTGCAGAAAAATTTGGATACTAAACCTTAGAGCCGTACGATAATGTTACGGCTCTTTTTCATTTATCGCAGTAAACGTAAGCTCATAATCGTTATGACTCAGCACTACGCGGTCTTTATACACCTTGTAGCCAAAGGTGTAGGTTTTGCAAAGGGTTGTGCTTGTAATGTAAAAATTATCCTTATCCACTGCAAAAACTCCGCAAACTGATGCTATAACGCCTTGTGAGTCTTTAATAATCAGCTCGGCTTCTGAGGAGTCAACATCAAATTTAAGCTCACCACATATACCGCTTTGATTAGTTACCTGCCATGTTTTGCTTAAAAGCTCGTCGGCTGAGGTTATATTGACCGACTTGCAGGAAGTAAAAATTAAAGCACAAGTAATTATACACAATATAAATGATAAACGCTTCATAAAATTCTCCCAAAATTAACTAAGCTAAAGGTATTGCACAAAGGCGTAAATAATGTATAATAGTACACAGAGTTTATGCAGGAGGTGGCACTGTGCAGCGTGAAATACTCGGTGAAAAAAATATTTTTGATGAAAGCGGTAAAGTAAGCTGTGCAGGTTGGAGCCGAAAGCCTGACTTTGTTTTTGACAAAACACTTTGCAAAAACAGATTTACCCTTAATGAGCGAGACAGCTATCTTATTACCGGTGACGGGGCGGCTATTTATCTTTCTATTGCTGAAAAAGGGATTAACTCTGAGGTTACTGCTGTTATTGTTGACCTTAACACAGGCGAACAGGATTTTCGCACTCTTAAAAAGTATATGTCTTTAGGAAAGCTAAGTATGCCTGCTTCCAGCAAAAACGGCGACGTTACTTTTACCGATACAAGGGTGGGGATGAATTTCTCCAACACAGCTCTAAACAGATATATCAGATGCGAGTTTGTTGATTTTTGTAAAGAGAAAACACTATACATTAATTTAGAGCTTAAGGAAAGAATTGACGAAAGCTTTAATATTTTAATCCCTGCAAAGGATAACCCAAAAAGCTTTTTCCTTAAAAGATTTTTGCCCGCTATGAGTGCGTCAGGCGTTGTACGTTGCGGCGGTGCAGAGTATAATCTTAATAAAGACCACTCCTTCGCTTTGCTTGATTGGCAGCGGTTTTCGCTTTCACAAAAGGCTTGCTACCATGCTTTATATGCCAACACCGAAATAGATGGACATCAGTTTGCACTTTGCCTTGCAGGCGGTGTCGGCGATACGTCGCTGGGTACTGAAAACTGCTTTTTCTTGGATGGTAAAATTCACAAATTTGCCTCTGTAAAAGCAATAGGTAAAGAGGAAAGACCCGACAAACCTTGGAAGTTTTCGGCAGGCTCTGCTTTAGAGCTTACATTTAAGCCTTCCATTAAATCAGGCAAGCTTCTGAGCGTTAATACAGGAGGCAAGACCTTGGTTTTTGGAGAGCTTTACGGGTTTATTAAGCAGATTGATACCGAAAGGCTTGTGCTTGACGCTGTGCCTGCACACATGGAATTTTCGATAATATAAAAACAATCAGGTGGCTTATGAGCGATACTATTAACGTAGTATCACTCATAAGCCACCTGTTTAATCTTTTATATTACACTTTCTTCATAAATAAATTCTGCAACCGTACGGCGTGCCAAATTCCAGTCGACAATAGCGAGGCAATCGCCAGCTTCGTTCTTTACAGATTCCCAGTTATCCTCAGGCATCGAAAGTTCCTCCATATCGTAGCCCAGATAAGTTATGGCACCTGCAACCAAAGTAGTAACCTCACTGCTTTTGAGATTTGTGGTGATATTGGGACCTACCGCATTTACAATCTGCACTATATCGGTTAGTGATGCAGAAGAACGGAGCTTGTCCATTACAGCGTCAAGAAAAGCTCGCTGACGCTCTACCCTGCCCCAATCGTCACCCATATAAAAGTACTGACCGTTAACATAACCGCCGCGGTTTCTGGCGTGCCAGAGAGCCTGCTGACCGTTAAGGTGAACAATACCCTCTTCGGTATCCCAAGGGAGGTAATCATCCTGTCCGTTCTGGGCAACCTGTGCATTGATATACTGGATTTCGTCATAGGTAAGCTCAATATCTACGCCGTCCATAATATCAACAATATCCTTGAAGGTTTCGAAGTTAACAACAGCATAGCGGTCAATCTTGATACCAAAGTTCGCTTCGATTGTTTTAATAGAAAGCTCGGCACCTCCTAATGCATAAGCACCGTTTAGCTTCCATGAATAGTAGCCGGGAATTGAAATGTAAGTGTCACGAAGGAATGAGGTAAGCTTGATTTTTTCATGTCGGTTATCGATTGACATTAAAATTATTGTGTCCGAATTTCCTGAATCGCCGTACTGGTCGGCACCAAAAAGAAGAACATTAAGCACATATGGGTCAGAAAGAAGATTTCCCGAGTTAGTATCTAAGGTTAAAATTTCGGGCTCGGTATAAATTACAGAGCCGTCGGCGTCAGTGCTGACAACGTTACTTTGAGTGTCAACATCCTGATAACCAATACTTGTAAGGGTTTTATAGTATGCCAAGGATGCCACACCGCCAATAAGACATAAGACTGCAAGCAAAGCACAAATAAGCTTTGTAATTATAAGTCTTTTGCGACGTTTTTTTATTTCTGCGGCATTTTTTCGAGCCATTCTTTCTTGAGTCATATATATCACCTGTCGGTTATAAATTAAAATACGTTGTCATTATACTACCTATTTCGACAAGATATATTCCAAATAAGAATTATAACTTAATTAAATATATTTAAAAACAGCACCCGCAATTGGGTGCTGTTTTGCTGTCAATTAATATCCATGAGCTTCTTTTAGCATCATGTCCTTGACCTTCATAAGTCGGGTCTGGGTGGCACGCTCGTTTTCATCAAGCTTCATTGTAATAAACTTAATATTCGCCTTGGTTTCAGGAATCATAACGTGCTCTAAAGCATTTACCCTACGTCTGGTCTTTTCAATCTCGTCAGCCATAAGCTGGCAGGACTTTTCTACCTCGGCAAGACGCAGCATATCGGGCAGGATGTGAGACAGCGAGCTTATAGCATCGTCCAAATCACAAGAAGTAAAAGCCAGACCGTAACAAAACATATCGTTAGTGTCGGGGGTGCGGTAGTTGATTTTATACTGAGGCACCTCGACGCTCATAATGTTCTTGCTTGAAACGGTAAGAGAAACCTCCTGCTTAGGAGCAAGCATAGCGGCTGAAAGAGACTCAGCCGACATAGAAGCAGAAGCTAAAACAAAGTTTTTGTTTGCCTCGGTTATAGCCTTCTCTACCTTTTCACGAAGCTGTTTATTTAGTTTTACCATGTCGAGAAACTGACGCATAAGCTCGTCCCGCTTATCTTTTAAAAGCTTGTGGCCCTTTGTTGCGGTTGCAAGCTTTTTCTTAAGTCGGGTAAGCTCCATACGGGTTGGGTTAACCTGTTTTGTAGCCATATTGTGTCTCCGATTTACTTTTTGTCGTAGTAAAGGTCAAGGTATTTGTCATCAATACGTTTAAGCTCGCTTCTGGGAAGTATTCTGAGAAGCTCCCAGCCTAAATCAAGAGTTTCTTCAATGCTTCTGTCGGTGTTATAGCCCTGTGAAACATAACGGTTTTCAAACTCTTCGGCAAACTTTGCATAAAGCTTGTCGATATCGGTTAAAGCTGCCTCGCCAAGGATAACCATAAGCTCCTTAGCCTCTTTGCCTCGGGCGTAAGCTGAGAAAAGCTGATTCATTGTATTAGAGTGGTCAGCCCTTGTTTTGCCATCGCCTATACCCTTATCCTTAAGACGTGAAAGTGAAGGCAGAACATCAATAGGCGGAGTTACGCCCTTGCGGTAAAGCTCTCGGGAAAGGATAATCTGACCCTCGGTTATATAACCTGTAAGGTCAGGTATGGGATGGGTTTTATCGTCCTCGGGCATTGTAAGAATGGGAATAAGTGTAATAGAACCCTTTTTACCGCGAAGTCTTCCTGCACGCTCATAAAGGGTTGCAAGGTCGGTATACATATAGCCGGGATAACCTCGTCTGCCGGGGACTTCTTTACGTGCGGCTGAAACCTCACGAAGTGCATCAGCATAGTTTGTGATATCGGTAAGGATAACAAGAACGTGCATATCCTCTTCAAAAGCAAGATATTCGGCGGCAGTAAGAGCCATTTTGGGAGTAGAAATTCTCTCAATGGCTGGGTCGTTTGCAAGATTCACAAACATAACCGTACGGTCAATAGCACCTGTTTCCTTGAAGCTTTCTACAAAGAAGTTAGACTCCTCAAAGGTGATACCCATAGCAGCAAAAACAACCGCGAACGGCTCGTCGGTGCCTCTTACCTTAGCCTGACGTGCAATCTGGGCGGCAAGGTTTGCATGAGGAAGACCTGAAGCTGAGAAAATAGGCAGCTTCTGACCACGCACAAGAGTGTTAAGTCCATCGATTGCCGAAACACCTGTCTCGATAAATTCCTGAGGATAATTTCTGGCTGCAGGGTTCATTGGCACGCCGTTAATATCAACACGCTTCGTAGGGAGAATTTCGGGACCGCCGTCAATAGGTCTGCCCATACCGTCGAATACTCGTGAAAGCATATCCTTTGACACGGCAAGCTCCATACTTCTGCCTAAAAATCTTACCTTGGAATTAGAAAGGTTGATGCCTGCGGCAGAGTCGAAAAGCTGTAAAAGTGCGTTGGATCCGTTAATTTCGAGCACTTTACAACGGCGAACCTCGCCGTTTGCAAGCTCAATCTCGCCAAGTTCGTTGTAAGCTACTCCTTCAACGTCTTTTACAAGCATAAGAGGACCTGCTACCTCCTGAATGGTTCTGTATTCTCTTGGCATATTAATCCTCTCCTTTTGCTATTGCTTCATTTATTTCCTTATCGAGAACGAAAAGAATTTCGTCATAAGCCTTGTTGATATCTTCAACGGGAACATACTTAAATCTGCCGATTGCCTCTCTTGAAGGCAAAGAAACCAAGCTTTCGATATTTGCACCGTCTCTTAAAGCAGACAGTGCTTTGTCGTAATAAGCCAAAATCAGCTTCATCATAAGGTGCTGTTTTGTAAGGGGTGTGTAGGTGTCGACCTCGTGGAAAGCATTCTGATGCAGATAGTCCTCACGAATTGAGCGAGCGACTTCGAGCTTTAAACGGTCGGGTGAAGAAAGAGCATCCATACCAACAAGCTTTACGATTTCTTCAAGCTCGGCTTCCTCCTGAAGAAGCTGCATAAGACGTCCGCGCATGATCATCCAATCTGACGACACGGTTTCGTTAAACCATTTTGACAGAGTATCAGTATAAAGCGAATAGCTGGTAAGCCAGTTAAGTGCAGGGAAATGACGCTTGTAAGCCAGAGAAGAATCAAGACCCCAGAACACCTTTACAATACGAAGTGTTGCCTGAGAAACAGGCTCGGAAATATCACCGCCGGGAGGAGAAACTGCACCAATTACTGAAAGAGAGCCGATTTTTGGTGCATTGGTATCTGTACCCAATATTTCCACCTTACCTGCACGTTCGTAAAACTGAGCAAGACGTGAGCCGAGATAAGCAGGGTAGCCTTCCTCGCCGGGCATTTCCTCAAGTCTGCCTGACATTTCTCTGAGCGCCTCTGCCCAACGCGAGGTTGAGTCGGCCATAAGTGCAACGGAATAACCCATGTCTCGGAAATATTCGGCAATTGTGATACCTGTATAAATAGATGCCTCACGTGCGGCAACAGGCATATCAGAGGTATTGGCAATAAGCACAGTTCGCTCCATAAGTGACTTGCCTGTTTTGGGGTCGATAAGCTCGGGAAATTCGTTTAAAACATCGGTCATCTCGTTGCCGCGTTCGCCGCATCCGATGTAAACAACAATATCAGCCTCAGCCCATTTTGCAAGCTGATGCTGTACTACTGTCTTACCTGAGCCGAAGGGACCGGGTACAGCTGCAACACCGCCCTTTGCAATGGGAAACAGTGTGTCGATAACACGCTGACCTGTTACAAGAGGAGATTCAGGAGGAAGCTTCTTCTTGTAAGGTCTGCCCACTCTGACAGGCCACTTCTGCATTAAGGTAAGCTCTTTTTCCTCGCCGTTTTCGAGGGTAAGAACACAAACCACATCGGTAACTGTAAATTCGCCCTCTTTAATCTCTTTAACGGTACCTTTAAAGCTTGGTGGCACCATAATTTTGTGAAGAACTATGTCTGTTTCCTGAACTGTACCTATGGTGTCACCGGCCTCTACCCTGTTACCTGCTGAAACCGTAGGAGTAAATTTCCACTTTTTCTCGCGGCTTAATGAGGGAACTTCGACACCACGCTCAAGGTTTGTACCGCAGACTTTCATAATATCCTCAAGAGGTCTTTGGATACCGTCATAAATATTAGAAATAAGACCGGGGCCAAGCTCAACGCTTAATGGTGAGCCTGTAGACTCAACAGGTGCACCTGGAGCAAGTCCCGATGTTTCTTCGTATACCTGAATTGAAGCGGCATCTCCGTGCATCTCGATAATTTCGCCGATAAGTCTGTGTTCGGAAACACGAACAACGTCAAAAAGGTTGGCATCCCTCATACCTTCAGCAATAACAAGGGGGCCTGCTACCTTTTTTATAGCACCTTTGCTCATAAAAAATCATCCTTTCATGGATAATGTTAATCGTTAAAAATAATGTCGCTGCCAACAGCTTTTTCGACTGACTTTTTAACGTCAGCCATACCCCTGCCTGTATTACCCGACACACCGGGTATCTGAATAATTGCAGGAGAAGGCTTATATGAAAACTTAGCAATTTCATCGCTTAATGTTGCGGCGAGGTGTTCGGTTATATAAATAACCGCATAATCGCTTTGGGTAAGCTTTTTAAAAATTGGCTCGGCGTCTTCTGCAAGCTCAACAAAAAAAACGTCAAGTCCAAGGGCGGCAAAGCCGTATATGCTTTCTTTGTCGCCTAAAACAGCAACTCTATACATACATTTCCCTTATCCTTTCGCTGATTTTACTGTCGTCAAGACCATTTTGCTTTGCAATCAAAATAAGACGAACAGCCTTGATTTCATTTTGTTTAGCCAAGATATAAGCAACCAGAGGTCCAATTGTAAAGGGTTCGGACTTTTGCTTTTTCATACCGTTTATAAGTAAGTCGTCACACCACTTTTCAAAAGCAGACATTGACTTTTTAATATAGGAAACGGCATCTTTATATTTTGTAGTACCAAGATATGCACAGATTTCATCGAAGCCTTTGACCGCGCTTCGGGAAAGCTGTTCTTTGTCAAGTGTTTGGACATTTGACAACGCCTTGGCAAAAAATTCGTAAGATTTATTAAGCTTTGAGCCACGTACAGCTGTTTTAATATTAGCCGATGCTACGAAAAGCTCAGCATAATCCTTTATAACCGCATCCCTTGCATTCATTGCAAAATCCGATACAGCATCAAGGCACGCCTTGTCAATAATAACATCGCAAAGCTGTCCGTCGCCTGTTTTTAGCAGTGCATCAAAGGAAGTAGCAGCAGTTTCGGCTAACAAGTCGGGAAGGTCGGTATAATCGCGGTTTTTGACCTTTTCGAAAAGAACACCACCCTCTACCCTGCCGCCTGTAACAAGCATTGACTCTGGGGCTGTGTCTGAGTAAACAGACTTTACGCAAACCTTAAGGTTATGATAGTCATTTTGCAAGCGAAAAACGTCGAAAACGCTCATATCCTCAACAAGCTCTGACATTAACGACCATAGCTTGTTTTGCTCGGCTGTGACTATGTCTGTGTTATCATTTATATTATCTCCACCGAAGCCAAGCTCAGCAAGAGTTCGAAGAACAGACTGGTAGTCCTTCTGAGAAATAAGACGATCGATTTCTTTTTTAGAGAATAGCCACTTTTCCTTCATCCTTATACGGGAAACAGCATAAGTAAAATCCTGAGATTTCATAAGTCCTCCTATGCGAACAATAGCTTTGCAACAGCATCGCTGATTTTTTCGCTGTTATCAAGGAAAAGAGACGAAAAACTGCAGTTAACATCTACGCCACCATAAGTAAGAACAAAACCGCTGTCGATAGTTGCAGGGACTTTGCTTAAGGTAAGCTTACCCTTTGACGCTTCGATTGCTTTTTTCTCAAAATCTGCAGGAAGTCTGTTAAGATCAGCTGAGCCTAAAGAAAGTACACCATCAGCATTTTCGCTGTATTTTGAAATCATTTTTAAGAGAAGCTCAAAATACTTATCATCGGGTAAGCTTTTTAGGCGTTGAAGGGCTTCGTTAACCATATAAGAGATTACCGACTGTCTTGAGTTAAGAATAATTTTTCGTTCCTCAAGCTCAGCTGCAGAATTTGCCCTTGCGATAATATCGTTATACTTCTTTTCAGCCTTAAGCTCGCCGTCCTTAAGAATAGCCTTGACTTGCATTTCTGCATCGCTTAAAAGCAATGCACATTCATTGTCGCACTTAGCTTTAATACTCTGCACTGTGCTGTCGGCATCGAGCTTTATCTGATAGATTATTTTTTCTAATCCTGTCATAATGACACCCCAATCAGATACCGAGTGCTCCGATACCGTTGATAGCAAGAATGGAAATAAGAAGAGCAAGAATAGCGTAGGTTTCAACCATTGCAGGGATAATAAGGGATTTACCCATTGTGTCAGGCTTTTTCGCTACTGTATGAATACCTGCAACAGAACACTTGCCCTGATGAATAGCCGAGAAAAGACCTGATGCGGCAATAGGAAGTGAAGCGGCAAGATAAAGAAGACCCTCGAGATTGGATATGTCGCCTGCACCGCCGCCGATAATACCGACACCCTGAAGAATAAGGAAGGCAACCAAAAGACCGTAAATGCCCTGAGTTGCAGGAAGAAGCATAAGGATAAGAACCTTTGAGAAGAGCGAAGAATCCTCTGCAAGCACGCCTGCGGCGGCTACACCCGCTTTACCAACACCGATTGAAGAACCGATTCCTGCCATAAATGTTGCAAGAGCTGCACCTAAAACTGCAAGAAAAAGACCTAATTCCATTTTAAATATCCTCCTTGATAATATAATGCTTTGTATTAACGGTGTAGGGTTTAAAATCCCTTCCGCCGCCTGTATAAAATTTACCGAAAAACTCCACAAACTGGAGTCGATTTGTATGAACATAAGCGCCAAGGGCGTTTATGCCGATATTAAGAAGATGACCGATAATAAACACAATCACAAACAAGATTATACCTACTACCGAGTTGCCCATCATAGAGCCAAGCTGATTGAAAACACCTGCTACAACGCCAGTTGCAAGACCAAGTGCCAGAAGTCGGCTATAGGAAAGAATGTCAGAAAGGTAGCTTGTAGCACCGTAAAGATTATAAGCACCCTTTAAAAGACGTTTTAAGGGATTTTTGCTTTCTCTACCCGAGAAAATCAGAATAAGCAGTGCACCTATTCCTGCCATTACTCCGCCAATTGTCAAAAATATAGGCTGAAGCTTGAAGCCGCCCATCATACCCGACAGCATATCGGTGGAAAGAAGTGCTAAAACTGCACCTGTAACCACCAATATCCACGACAGGTCGTCGTAAATTGCATAAATAAAGTTACCTGCTCTGATATAATTTACCGCTTGCAAAATAAGACCTGCAAACAGGTGGATTATACCGAATAGGAATGAAAACATAAGAAGGGTTGTGGGACCCGACCCTACTGTGGGATTAAACCATACGGGAGTTGTGATACCCGGTATCACCGGCGGAGTACGGCCAACGAAGGTATTGAAAATTACCGAAACCGCATCGCCGAAGAAGCTTCCGAACATAAGACCCCAGAAGGTTGTAGAAATTCCACAGAAGAAAAACATCTTGATAGAACGTTTAAGACCTGCTTCCATGTTCTTGAATTTAAGAAGTGCTATACCACAGGCAAGTGACATAACCAATCCGTAGCCTGCATCTGAAAACATCATGCCGAAGAAGATGTAGTAGAATATTGCCATAATTGCAGTTGGGTCAAGCTCAAAACGGCTTGGTGCACTGTAAGAAAGAAGCACACCCTCGGCAGGTGCCGCAATAGGGTTATTCTTAAGAAGTACAGGCACATCTTCACCCTCGGCATCTTCGAGCTCAACCTCGGCACCAAAACTTTCGAAAAGAACTTTCTTAAGCTTTTCGCCGTCTTTTTCGGGGATGAATCCTGTCATTACGAAGGTATGGGGTGAATAAGAAATGTTATCTAGCTGCGCGTAACGCTCGGCTTTCATAACGTAATAGTCTTCGAAAAACCTTATAAGCTGTAAATCTGAGCTATGAGAAGCAATTGCCTTTTCACATTCGGTAATCAGCTCTTCCCGTTTCTTTATACGGCTTTCAAGAGACTTGATTTCCTGTGCAGGGTTATTGGGAGTTGTAGACGAAGGCAAGATAAGTCCGATTTTTCGAAGTGCCGACAATACCTCGTCATAAACTCCCTTGTAGCAGACGACAAAAACACAGGTCTGGTTAGAATCGCGGGAAATAACCTCTACGTCAAACAGCTCGGTATCGGGAGAGATTTCTGCTACTTTAAGGCGAATATCCTCCTCACTTATTTCTTCGGGGAAAGTACCAAAAATTATCCTTGAAGAATTAGTTGAGCTTGTATCCATCGGAATATCAAGGTTTTTCCATGGTGTGAGAGCTTCTATACGGGTTTTGTAGGCAATGATTTTAGCCTTATTTTCTGTTATTTTCTTTTTGTAGCCTATAAGCTTGTAGGCAAGCTTATTGACCTCGGGATTTTTAGCGGCGATTTCTTCATACTCTTTAACACTCAAGGGTGTTCTACCAGCCAAAGAAGAAAGAAGACCTTTCTTTTCTTTGACGTATTCGCATATAATCTCGTCTGCCTGCTTCATAACAGACGCACTTCGCATAAATGACGTGCTTATAGATGAGCTGTCGGTCTGATAGAAAACAGAATCTTCGATACTGCATTTTTCTATCTCCATTACACCCATACGCTGCAGGGTTTCGAGAACATCTTTTGAATAACGGGAAAGAGCATAGATACTGATTCGCTGCATCTTTAAAATTGCCATCTGAATTTCACCTCAAATCAGATGATTATCTGAAGAATCAGATTATTTACGCTGTCTTGATTTTTTAACGCCTCTGACTTAAGCCTTTCGGCTTCAAGCTTGGCTGAATTTTGTGCAGAAATAACTATTTCGTCAGCCTTATGCTTGGCTTTTTCCGCCTTGTGCTCGACTAAGCTTTTAGCATCCTGCTTAGCATTAGCTATAAGCTCCTTTGCCTTAAGCTCGGCGTTTTGTAGGCTTAGCCTTGCTTCAGACTCGGCATTTGCAATTTGCTCTGATGCTTCATGCTCGGCATTTCTTATAGTTTCTAATGAATTTAAAGCCATAATACACCTCACAAATATTAAGCTTTTCGGTTTTGATTATACTACCGAAGATTTTTATAGTCAATCAATTTATAAGTTAATCTTCTTAATTTGTTATAATATTAAAATTTTATTCTAATATTATATAGGAATTAGTTACTTTTAAAATAACACAACGATATTCTTAACAAATTAATCATAAGCTATAAACAATCTGTTTTTCTTCTTAGTTTGAGCTATTATAGTAGTTTTTTATTTTTCGTTTTCACATTTAACATTTTTGCCTTTTTACTCGCAAAAAAATCATTTACATTTTGACATTTTAATAATGCTCATATGTTAGATAATAAGCTGTGAAGGAGGATATATGCAGACAGTTTATGTGGACACTTTTTTATGTGTAAATCTATTTATTGACTACATAATACTTTACGCCGTAAGAAGGACTTTACGCATTAATTCAAAGGCTTTTAGACTTTTACTCGGGGCGTTGGTTGCGGCAGTTTGTGCTTTTGGAGTGTTTTTGCCGTTTTACACTAAGGTTTTTTCTGTATTTTACAGATTGATTACAGCAGCAATTTCTGTGTTTATCTCGTTTGGAAAAAGCAAGCTAAAAAGCTTTATACTACGTATTAGTGCTTTTTTAGGAATAAGCACAGTGTTTTCAGGGACAGTAGTGCTTATATGGTTTATCTTTAAGCCGTCGGGTGTAGTTATTTATAACGATGCTGTATATTTTGACTTATCACCTGTTATGCTGATATTATGCACGATTTTAGCCTTTATATCACTTAGCATTTACGAAAGGTTAAAGTCAAAAATTAAACCAGAAGTGCGAATCCACAGAGTAACCATAATATCTGAAAATACTGAATACAGCTTTAACTCAATGGTAGACACAGGCTGTAATTTAAGAGAGCCGTTTTCGGGATTGCCTGTTATAGTAGCAGAAAAAGAGCTTATTGACTTTAAGGATATACCTGAGAATAAGCTAAGGCTTGTCCCCTACAAAACCTTGTCGGGTGAAGGAATGCTTAAGGCGTTTAAGCCTAACAAAACACTTATTGACGGAAAGGAGCTAATCAGCGGGTGCTACATCGGTGTAAGCGACGGCAAGCTTACAAATGAAATCAAGTCCCTTATGGGCAAAGATATTACGGAGGGTTTATGAAATTAAAAATCAAGCTGATATTAAGCAAATTATTTGGCAGTATAACTTCAAATGACGTATTTTACATCAACGGAAGCCTTACCCTGCCGCCGCCGCTAAGCAAAGAAAAAGAACAAGAAATATTCGAACAAATCAACCTTGGTGTTGAAAATGCCAGAGAGCCTTTGATAACCCATAACCTGAGGCTTGTGGTATATATTGCAAAGAAGTTTGAAAGTCCCGGAGCAAACGTCGAAGATTTAATTTCCATTGGTACAATAGGACTTATCAAGGCAGTTAATACATTTTCGCCTAAAAGAAACATAAAGCTTGCCACATATGCAAGCAGGTGTATTGAAAATGAAATCCTTATGTTTTTAAGAAAATCAACTCAGCTAAAAAACGAGGTCTCTATAGACGAGCCGCTTAATACCGATTGGGACGGCAACGAGCTTTTGCTGTCAGACGTTTTGGGAAGCGAACCTGATGCCATAAACTACAACATCGAAAAAGAGCTTGAAAACAATATGCTTATAGATGCTGTGAACCGCTTGCCAGACAGAGAAAGCCTGATTATGGAGCTGAGATACGGGCTTGACGGACATAAGGAGCATACTCAAAAGGAGGTTGCTGACATGCTGGGGATATCGCAATCTTATATATCAAGACTTGAAAAGAAAATTATTAAAAGGCTTAAGGCTGATTTAAAAAAAGCAATTGCATGTTGAATGAAAAAAGCAGGTACAAGTATAACTGTACCTGCTTTAAATTATTTAATGATATCGTTAACTGAAATTTCACGCTGGATAAAAGCTTCGTCCTTTTCGCTCCAGACTCTAACGGTAAATGAAGTATCGGTAAGGTCTGAAATTGTAAAGCCTTTTTTCTTATCCTCACAACTGCTTGAAACAAACATAAGGCTACCGTCAGAATTAAAACGTGCACCTGTGCCGGCGGGCTTGTTCTGCTCCCAGTTACCAGCATGTACCGCCCTGTCATCAGAGCTGACACCTACGCCAAAGCCTGAGCGTTCATTGTTATGCCAGTTACCCCAATAACAAAGTGTACCATCTTTGAAGTAAAAGCTACCCTGACCCATACGCTTGTCGTCTTTATATTCACCCTCGTAGGCAATATTACCATCCGACATTAAGGTTCTTCCGCGGCCGCTTCGCTTGCCATTTTCATCAACCGTACCGTAATAGTAGTATGCTTCTCCTCTGCTTTCGATAGTTAAATCAGAAGGGTTTGCTTTTATAAAATCCAAAGCATTCTGACAGCTTACGATTTCTTCTGTATTATTAATATCTTCGGCGGTATCAACAGGCTCTGACTTAACTGCATCGGTTTCTTCTGACTTTAAGGCTTCATCGGAATTTTCAGCGGTAACTATAAATTCTTGCTCAGGTAAGTTTACTGATAATTCTGATTCTGAAAAATCATTTACCTCATCGGTTATTTCTTCGACCTCTTCGTCGTCGCCCTTAAATGCTGATGAAATAATTCCGTCAATGATAGAACTGATGTAGTCATCGTCTACAACAGATTCGCCGATAACAAGCCTATGCTCGGCATTAAGAATAGGAGCACCCTCAAGTACCGAATCAATATGTCTGAGCTGCTTATCAATAGCAGGGTCGCTACCATTGAAGGTAATGTAGTCGTCCTCAAAACTTTCGTTGCTTTGGGCGGGAGCATCCAGAGAATCAATATCAAAATTAAGAATGTCCTCGGCATTTATGTCAAGCGAAGTTATGGCGTTTATCTTATTAACTGCATCAGATATAGCGGCATCTACAGAGCCGTCATCTGCAGAGTCATCTTTTTTAAGAGACATTTGCTCTACAGTAATAACATCGGCATTATCAACCACATCGGTGCTTTCACTGCCAAAATCCTGAGCCAAAGAAATATCAAAGGTACGGTTAAGGTTTTTACTCATATCAAAATCAGCGGCAGAAAGATTAAAGCCTGTTGCCGCGTCCTCGGGAGAAACATAAACCTCGGGTGCAATTTCAGCACTGTAGATTTCTTCCTCTTCATTAAGGACATGCTCGTAGTTTTCCATATCGTCCTCGGGCATAAAGTAGACAATACCTCTGTCGGTAAGTGCAGTAACCAAAGGAGTGGGAATACGTGAAAGCACTCTTCTTCTTACCTCGTCACAAGAAGGAATTGAGCAAGCAAACAACCTTTGGGGATAAACTTCTCCTGTTACGTATTTAAGCAGAGAAGTACCCTCGTCAAAATCCTTGGGAACAAGCGAGCAAACAAGATTTTCGTTCGAAACAGAGCTGTAATAATTTGTCTTAAACCATCTGTGTTTAGAGTCAAAGAAGGTCTTTTTTAAATCCTTGCCCTGTTCATCATAAAGATTAATGCAATATTTACCGGAAAGGAGGTGCTCAATCTCCTCCACAACCTTTTTATTACGGTTGACACGCCACTGCAAGGGACGGTCGAAGCTGAAATTATAGGAGTAAACAAAGCTTTCACCCTGTGCAGACCTGTAAAGCTTATTAGATGCAGGCTTTTTTGTTACTAAAAAACGTCTGCGAATATTTGTAATAATATCGGTAGTTACATCTGTTGAGTCGTAGCTTACAAATGAAACACCGAAGAAAAATAAATTTTTAAGCTTATTGCTATCTTTGCCTGCCATAAGGCTAAACCTCACTTTATAATTTATACACAAACAGGCACAAATTAATGTGCCTGTTAAAATCAAATGGAAACGTCCATTGCTATATTGTAAAGTTCTTCATCAAACACACGCTTCATGTTAAGAGCTTCGGTGATGTCAAGGTCAACAATGTTGCCGCCCTGTAAAGCCACAACGCGATCGCCAATGCCCGAAGAAAGAAGCTCAACTGCGTGATGACCCATAGCACTTGCCACAACGCGGTCTCTAAGTGTGGGAGAACCGCCGCGCTGAACATGACCAAGGATAGTAGCACGGGATTCGATACCTGTTTTTTCCTCGATATATTTTGCTATATCTTCGGTACCGCCAACGCCCTCAGCAACTACAACGATGAAGTGACGCTTACCTGTTGCTTTAGTATTGATAATCTTTTCCACAACCATTTTGTCAAGGTCAACGGGCTTTTCCGGAACGAGAATGGAAGTTGCACCACATGCAATACCTGTCTGCAGAGCAATATCTCCGCAACGTCTGCCCATAACCTCAACGACAGAGCATCTGTCGTGAGACTGTGCTGTGTCGCGGATTTTGTCTACCATTTCAAGAGCTGTATTCATAGCGGTATCAAAACCGATTGTGTAATCACTGCATGCAATATCGTTGTCAATTGTACCGGGAATACCTACACAGGGAATGCCTGCACCAGAAAGGTCTCTTGCACCGCGGAAGGAGCCATCGCCGCCGATAACAACAACACCGTTAACACCAAGAGAACGACAGTAGTCGGCAGCCTTTTTAACACCCTCGGGAGTGTTATATTCTTCGCTTCTGGCAGTGCAAAGCATTGTACCGCCGCGGTGAATAATATCGGAAACTGAACGAAGATTCATCTGTACAACCTCGCCTGTTAAGAGACCGTTGTAGCCTCTGCGAACGCCGTAAACCTGAATGTTTTTATTTATAGCAGAGCGAACTACAGCTCTGACAGCAGCATTCATACCGGGAGCGTCGCCGCCGCTAGTTAAAACTGCGATAGAATTAGGTTTATTTGACATAATAATACCTCCAATAGGCGTAATACATAGAATATTATAATACATTAAGTTGCTAAATTCAAGTGGTTATTACTATTCTGTAAACTTTACTTTCACAGAGTCGTCACCGAGAAGCTTTTTAAGCTCTCTTATAAGCACCTCGTTCACGTCAACCCATAGACCTCTGGGAGCCATAAGCTGCTTTTTGGTATCAGTTAAATATAGAATTACAGGGGTAGTTCCGTCGAAGATTTCAAGCAGATTTTTGGCTTTATTAAAGCTATTAGTCTCCATATTAGGCAGTTTAATGTACAAGGCACTTACCTTTTTTTGCTTAATATCAAGAGAATTATCCAAAGCTTTTTCGCGACGGATTTCAGCAGACACGGGCTCAGGTGTATTATGTGTGCCTACGTCTTCTTTAGAAGGAATTTTAGCGACGCGATTAATAAGCACCTTGGCATCTTCGTCCTCTTTAAGATTGACCGTGCCGTCAACGCAGATTACACTGCCTTCGTATAGAAGCGAGCCAAACTCGGCAAGGGTTTTCGGGAAAACCACAAGTTCCATAATACCCGAACGGTCCTCGGCGGTTACAAACGCCATCATCTGATTAGACTTGGTAATCTGGGTACGATATTTTGAGACAATACACACAAGACGTACCCGGTCGCCGTCCTTGATATCGACATCTGAATCTGATGATATAATCTCCCCTATTTTTGTGGCATTTATGCGTTTTGCGTACCACTCGTACTCGGACACAGGATGACCAGAAAGAAAGAAGCCTGTCATATCTCGTTCCATTTTAAGAAGCTCTATGAGAGGAAATTCTGTTAAATCGGGAGGCGTAATCTGATGTGTATTCTTAGAGTCGTCAATACCGCCGAAAAGTGAAAGCTGGCCTGACATATTGCGGCGTTTCTCATAATCAAGGTCGTCAAGTATAGGCTTGACCATACTGAGCATTTGGCGTCGGTTAGCACCCATCGAGTCAAGTGCACCGCTTTTTATAAGGCTTTCTACGGCACGAGAGTTTAATGCTCGTGAATAAAGCCTTGAACAAAAATCGTAAAGAGAAGTAAAAGCTCTTTTTTCTCTCTCTCTTATAATTTCCTCAATGAACGCCTTGCCTAAATTTTTAATTGCCATAAGTCCGTAGCGGATATTTCCGCCGATTACGGTAAAGCCCAGACTGCTGAAGTTTACGTGAGGCGGAAGCACCTCGATACCTAAACGCAGACACTCGGTAATATAAGACGAAAGCTTGTTCTGATTATCAAGAACAGAGGAAAGCAATGCCGCCATATACTGCTTTGGATAATAACATTTAAGCCATGCTGTCTGGTAAGAAATGAAGGCGTAGGAAGCGGCGTGGGATTTATTGAAGGCATAAGAAGCAAAGCTTTTCATCTGCTCGTAGATTTCTTCGGCGACTTCACGGCTGACACCTCTTTTAAGGCAACCCTCAACCTCTACTGTGCCGTCGTCGTTTACTAAACCTTCAATAAAAATTTTACGCTCCATTTCCATTACGTCGTGCTTTTTTTTGCTCATAGCTCGGCGTACAATATCAGCACGACCTAAGGAGTAACCGGCAAGCTTTCGAAAAATCTGCATTACCTGCTCCTGATATACTATACATCCATAGGTAACGTCAAGTATATCTTCAAGCATAGGGTGAGCATATCTGACCTTATCAGGGTTATGGCGGTTTTCGATATAGGTTGGGATACTGTCCATAGGGCCGGGACGGTAAAGAGAAATAACAGCTATAAGGTCCTCGAAAGAATCAGGCTTAAGCTGAGTAAGAACATTTTTCATACCTTGGGATTCAAACTGAAAAACACCTTCGGTATTGCCTAAAGAAAGCATATTAAAAACAGATTTATCAGAAAGAGAAATACTGTCTAAATCAAAATCAGGATTTTGCTCTTTAATAAGCTTAACAGCATCATTAATTACCGTTAAATTACGAAGGCCCAAAAAGTCCATTTTAAGGAGACCTAACTCCTCGAGGGTGGTCATTGTAAACTGGGTAACAACCTGTGAATCGTTCATTGCCAAAGGAACGTAATCAGACACAGGTCTGTCAGAAATAATTACACCTGCGGCATGAGTTGTAGCGTGGCGAGGCATCCCCTCGATTGCCATTGAAGTATCCAAAAGCTCTTTAATCTGAGGCTCGGTATTGTAACGGGTTTTAAGCTCCTTGCTGATTTCGAGAGCTTTTGATATTGTCATATTAAGGTCAAAGGGTATAAGCTTTGCAACTGTATCGCAAGTATTGTAAGGAATTGCCAATGCCCTGCCTACATCCCTGACGGCACCACGTGCAGCCATTGTACCGAAAGCGATAATCTGGGCAACGTGGTCATACCCGTATTTGCGGACAACGTAATCAATAACCTCGCCTCGTCTGTCTTTGCAGAAATCGATATCGAAATCAGGCATGCTTACACGCTCGGGGTTTAAAAAACGCTCAAAAAGAAGATTATATTTAATGGGGTCAATACCTGTAATACCGATGCAGTAGGCACAAAGCGAACCCGCACCAGAGCCTCTGCCGGGACCAACCGGTATACCCTGAGATTTTGCATAGTCGATAAAATCGTGGACAATAAGATAGTAGTCCACAAAGCCCATACGGTTAATGGTAGCAAGCTCGTATTCTAACCTTTCTACAATTGACGAGTCGGGATTAGAACCATATTTTTTATAAAGTCCTTCATAGCAACGACGACGAAAATATTCATAGTGGTCTTCCCCGTTTGGTACGTCAAAGAAAGGAAGCTTACGTTTACCAAACTCGAAATCAAGGTTACACGCTTCGGCGATTTTTGAGGTATTGTCAAAAGCCGAAGAGTATTCAGGAAGCAAGTCACGCATTTGTTGCTCGCTTTTAAGATAAAACTCGTCGGTTTCAAACTCCATTTTATCTTCGTCGTTGATAGTGTGGTTTGTCTGGATGCAAAGTAAAATCGCATGGGTTTTAGCATCCTCTTTTTTTACGTAATGGCAATCATTGGTGAAAACCAGAGGAATATCGGCTTCCTCGCTGATTTTGATTAAATGAGGAATAATCCTCTGTTGTTCTTTTATACCATGATTTTGTAGCTCGATATAAAAATTACCTTCGCCGAATAGATTTTTATAATAAAGGGCTTTATCAAGAGCACCTTTATAATCGGAGTTCGAAAGCCTTCTTGGAATTTCGCCTGCAAGGCAAGCCGAAAGACAAATAAGACCCTCGTGATATTTTTCCAATAATTCATTGTCGATTCTTGGCTTGACGTAAAAACCATCGGTAAAACCTAAGGAAACAAGCTTTATCAGGTTTTGATAGCCTGTCTGGTTTTTACAAAGGAGCACCATATGATAATAATCGCGGTCAAGCTCGGCGGTTTTATCGAAACGTGTTCGGGGTGCGACGTAAACCTCGCAACCGATAACAGGTTTTATACCCTGTTTTTTACACTCTCGCCAAAAGTCGATTACACCATACATTACGCCATGGTCGGTTATAGCGAGAGCAGTTTGTCCTTGTTCTTTTGCAGCAGCACAAAGCTCGCTTATACGGCAGGCACCGTCAAGCAAGCTGTACTCTGTATGAACATGTAAATGAACAAAGGACATAATTTACCTCGCGTATAAAATCAAATAATTTCAGCGTTAACAGTTCCGTCAGTAAAACGAAGATTTACTTTATCACCGCTTTTTAATTCTTTTACAGAATTTACGGTAACGTTATCTTTAGCCACAACCGCATAACCTCGGCGTAAAATGCTTGCAGGGTCAAGAGCAAAAAGGCTACCCTTTAGCTCTGAAAGCTCTTTGGTTTTTTCTCCAACTATACTATCACCTTTTGCCCTTAGACGTACACTAAGCTTTTCGAGGGTGTTTTGCTTTTCGCGATACTCTCGTTCAGGTGCTAAGACATCAAGTTTTGTGGAAAATACATTTAGCTCAGAGTTGTGTTTTGACATAAATCGGTCTGCCAGTGCAAAAAGATACTGACGCTGCTGTAAAAGCATTTCTGCTTGCTCGTATTTGTCGGGCACTGCAAGCTCTGCTGCCGCAGAAGGCGTAGGAGCACGCATATCGGCCACAAAATCGCAGATTGTAAAGTCAGTCTCGTGACCCACAGCACTGATTACGGGCACAGGACAGTCATAAATCGCCCTTGCAAGCTCTTCGCTGTTAAACGCCCATAAATCCTCCATAGAACCGCCTCCGCGGCCTATGATAACTACGCCGGTGTTAATCTTTTGAGAAACTGAATTAACAGCGTTAGTAAGCTGTAAAGCCGCACCCTCACCCTGAACAAGTACAGGTATAAGCTCTACCTCAGCATAGTGCCAACGGCGACTGAGAATATTTCGAATATCCTGCAGTGCGGCTCCGGTGGGCGAGGTTATGACGGTAACCTTTTTAGGAAACTGAGGCAAAGGCTTTTTATGAGCATTGTCAAAAAGTCCCTCTTTAGTAAGCTTTTCTTTAAGCTGCTCAAATTGCAGGGTTAAGGCTCCTATGCCGTCGGGCTGCATATCTTCGATATAAAGCTGATACTGGCCGCTTGGCTCGTAGACAGAGACCCTTCCTCTTGCTAAAACCTTCATACCATTCTGAGGCTTAAAGCGAAGTCGGCTTGCATTAAAGGAAAACATAACCGCCTTGATAACCGCTTTCCTGTCTTTAAGAGAAAGATAAATGTGCCCACTTGAGTAGTGGTCGGTAAGATTGGAAATTTCGCCGCTTATGAATACATGTTGTAAATTCAGGTCAGAGTCAAGAAGCCCCTTAAGATAAGTATTCAGTGCTGAAACCGAAATAATCTTAGGGGTAGAAAAATTAGAGTTCATATTAATCTTAGCTTTCAGATAAGAATTTTTTTGCACCTAAGTAAGCAACACCTACAGCATTGTCGGCAGAAAACTGCGGTGGTGCAAAGCTTGCATTAAAATGCTTTAGAATATCTTTTCTTATAGTTTGATTTGACATTACGCCGCCTGCATAAATCAAGGGCAGGTTGCCATAATGAGACAGAATTGCCTTGGTCATAGAAATCAGTGTTTCGCTTATAACCTTTAAGGTGTAAGCTGCTACATACGCCTTGTCGTTTGTGTCACTATAAAGCTTTGTTATTTTATTTTCAAAGCCGCTTAAGGAGCAATCCATACCCTTTAAGGAAGGCTTGACTTTAATGTCACCGATAAAATTATTTGCAAGGTTTTCGAGCTCTATTCCACAAGGAAACTGAAGCCCTAACATTACGCCTATTCTGTCTACAAGCTGGCCTGCATTAAGGTCAGAGGTTTTTGCAATAAGCTGTGCGGTAATAAAAGAGCTTTTGTCAGGCTTTACAAGCAAAGCCTCGGTTGTGCCGCCGCTTACATGAAACGCAACAAAAGGCGAGCTTAAAAGACTTTCGCTATTACTCCCGAAAGCAGCCGCGGCAATATGACCTTGCTGATGCGAAAAAGTATACAAAGGTATGCTGTTAACTGATGCTATGCTTTTTGCTACCGAAACGCCTGCAAGAAAGCAAGGCATATATGAGCCTTCGCATTCTCTGGGAGTAGAAGATACAGAGACGGCGTCAATTTTTCTTCCTCTAAAATCAAGAGAAGAAATAATATCGGGTAGCTGTTTTGTATGGTGAAACACAGCATCGCTTTGACGAATACCGCAATCCCCTGCTTTCACAGGCAAAAGCTTTTTAGCTTGCTGTACCGAATTGGCACTGGTATCAAAAATTGCGGCAGAGGTTGTGTAATTACTGGTGTCGATTCCTAAGACAAGAGCCATTACTCTTTACCCTTAACAAAAGAGCCTAAAAGTCCGTTTACGAAGGAAGCATCCTCAGCAACAGAATATTTTTTTGCAAGCTCTACAGCCTCGTTAATAGAAACAGAGACAGGAATTTCTTCGCAATATAAAATCTCGTATACAGCAACTCTGAGTACTGCAAGGGAAATCTTTGAAATTCGATTAATCTTCCATCCCTTAGTAAGAAATGAAGAAATTTTCTCATCAAGCTCAGCAGCTAATTCCTGAATTATGCCTGCAGTTTTGATAGCCTCGTCGGAATAAAACTGGGCTGTGCTGTCGGTGAAATTGTCGGCAATTTCCTGAACGTCTGTGTCAGAAAAAAGGCTTTCAAAAACTATAAGAAAGGTTTGCTCTCGCTTTTTGTATCTGGAGATTTTGTTATGAGCGTTAAGGTCAGGCTTAACCTCCGCCTCTGCGTCATCGGGGGTATTATTTACATCAAAAATTTCATCAATCATAATTTACCTCTCAAAATGTGTATTAAAATCCAAATTAATTATAACACAAGCTGTGAAAATTGCAATAATATGAAGAAATAAATTGGCTTAAAAAGAAACAGCCCTCCCAAAATTTGGGAGAGCTGAGGGTATTTATTGAAGCTCGAAAAGCCAAGTAACAACCTCGGGCATAATATTTCGCCAAGCAGATTCGTTATGGGCGTTCTTTTCGTCATAAACAAAGGTCATTTTGCTTTCATCATAGCCTAAGTCGGAAAGCAGACCCTTCATTCCCTGTGCCGCAGGTAAAAGCTCCTGCTCAAGAGCATCACCGCCGCCGTTGTAGAAATAAATTCTGGGAAGCTTTGCTGAATCTGTAAAATCATACTTTGAGAAGTAATCTACCCATGTTGAATCATCAAATAGCATAAATGCAGGAGAAAGTGCACCTATTCTGCCAAACTCATTCATATACTCCATGCCGATATAAAAGGCTTCGATACCGCCTGAAGAGCTTCCGACAATCGCAGAATGTGCGGCATCGGTATAGACGTTGTAATTAGCCTCTACATAAGGCACAACGGTCTTGGCAACAAAATCAGCAAATTGCTGACCGGAGCCATTTTTAAAACCGCCGTAATTGTAGCTTGGGTTAAGATTACCTATATTAGGCGTAAGCTCGTTATCTCGGTTAGTCTGATTATCAACACCTACGAGGATAATTCCCTCGCCGCCGTTTTTCATCAAGGCTGTGATAACCTCATCGCTTCCCCATCCACCGTTATAGGCATCAGAATCGTCAAACTGTTGCTGACCGTCGAGAAGATAAATTACAGAATATTTTTTATTGGTGTCTGCAGGGTCATAGCCTGCAGGTGTCCAGATTTCCACGGGCTTTTGATAGCCTGTAGGATAGCTAAGCTTGACTGTTGTTTTTGCACCGTAATCGGTTGTATCGTAAGAATATACGCCTAACTGCATAGCTGTTTTAGGAGTCTGGCTTGTAACAAAAAAGCCTGAGCTTGCAACAGTAAGTGCCGCGTTAAGTGTCTGACTTTTTCCGTTGTTGAAAACTACACGGTTGTACTCAGATACGTCAACATCCATCTTATAGATTTTTTCACCATAATCATTGGTGGTAAGGTAGGTCATTGCGGCACCGGGCCATGATTTAAGTTCAAGCTGTTTTTCCTCATTATAAAGGTAAGCGTTGACCTCTGACCAACCAACGTTGTTGGAGAAGTAAATAGTAATATTTGTGTCAGGCTTTACAGGATTATACGAGGGCATAGTCTGAGGCTCGCTTTCTGTGGTAGGCTCGATAGGGTCGGTTGTAATGCTTGTTGCAGGAGTCTCGGTTGCAGTTGTTGATTCTGCAGGGGTGGTTTCGGTAGCATCAGTTGAGACTGATGTAACGTTAGCAGTTGTAAGCACCTCGGAAGGCTCTGCAGTTTCAGTTACAGGTACAGTTGTAGTCTCGGTAACCTCGGTTGACGTTATAGGAGGCGTTGTCTCGGACTCTGAGTATGTTATCTCTTTGCCGATAGGATAAGGGCACTCTATTTTTGCAAGGTACTTCTGAACCCATGTTGCATCCTTTACATTAACCTTTGAGTCGTTATTGCAATCTGCACAAAGAAAGTTATCCTCGTCAAACTCAATCAGATGTGCGGCGTATTTCTGGATAGCGGTTGCATCCTTGATGTTTACTTTTTTATCCATCTCGGCATCACCGAGAATAAGAATTTCCTCGGAAATTGCAAAAGTAAAAACGGGACACATGCATAAAAGAATTGCAAAAGTAAGGATAAGTACTATAAGCTTTTTCATTTTTAAACCTCCTTGTATTCGCCTAAGTGAATTGAATATATAAGGCACCTGCTTATAGGTAATTCGAAGCAGGCACTGACTGCCTCTTTGTAAAGAGAAAGCTGTTTTTGGTAACGCTCGTATAGTACGTCTACAGAGCTTACCCTGTCGGTTTTATAGTCTACTATTGTAATTTTTCCGTCCTTGACAATAAGCAAATCCACCGCACCCTGCAGGATGACCGAAGTTTCATGGTCTTCGGTAAATCCTGTAAGGGAAGCCGGAATATTTACTGTGAAGCGGTACTCGCGATAGCACTGATTCTCGCTGTTAATAGCATCAGTAATAAGGTCGCTTTCGAGGAATTTTTCAAGCTTATGGAGGTCAAGGGACTGAGCCTCCAATGGGGTAAGCCGCATATTGGTAAGACGCTCTACCTCCAGCTTTAAGTCCTTTCTGGCAAGGTCAAAGCTTGCAAACTGCAGAAACTTGTGCATAGCCGTACCCTTTTCGGCGGCAGTAAGCTTTTCGCCGGATAAAAACCTTGGTTTAGCAAGAATTTTTTCGAAGGCTTTGCCACTGTGCATATGACTAAGCTCAGAGGCAGTTACCTTTAAAGGCAAGGTACAAAGCTCGGCGTGAGGATAGACAAAGTTAAATCTTTTTTCTATAACCTCGTCTATATTCTCAGCATCCATATCATAGATTATCTCGCGGGTAACCTCGCCATCAGTATCATCAAAATCAATGTCATCAATAACCTTTACCGAAAGCATAGAGCTATTATCAGAATACTGTAAACCGTCAGCTTTTGCAATACCCCTTAGCAAAGTTGCATCCTTGTGAAGTAAGGCTGTCATAAAAAGCCAGTCACAGATAGACTTTGCACCTGAGACAATATATGGTGAAACAGTATCCTTGCTTATTAGCTTGCTTGCAAGGGTAGAAAGGTATTTTGAGGTGTTTTTCTTTACGGCTGTCATAATAAGCTTTTCTTTAGCTCTTGTAAGGGCAACGTAAAGAACCCGTAGCTCTTCGGACATTTCACTTTGCTTTTTTTCCATAGCAAGAGCTTTGCGTACAAAGGTGTTGAAGCTTGCGCCTAAATCTTTATCGCGACGTTTTGCGGCAAAGCCTAAGTGTGAATGAAGAAGTACATTGTCAGTTGTATCGGTGGAAAACTTTTTATGTGTTCCCGCTAAGATACACAGCGGAAATTCAAGACCTTTGCTGGAGTGAACTGTCATAAGACGTACAGTGTTTTGGATATTGTCGCCTCCTCCTTCTGCGGCAGTAAGGTCTGAACCGTTTTCAATTAGCCTGTCAAGATAAGAAACAAAGGCGTTAATACCCTTTGTCATTCCTTGCTCGTACTTTGCGGCGTACTCTGTAAGCATTCTGAGATTGCTGACAGCCTTTTCACCGCCCATACATGCACAGACAGGTATAATACCTAAATGCTCGTAAAGCGTGTTGAGAAAATCCTCGGCTGTCATTGTAACAGCTAAAGTTCTTAGTGTATTTACGGTTTCGATAAAAGCTTTTGCCTTCGGAAAATCCTCATCTGCCGCTTTAAGTACAGCCCCGTAAAGCGTACCCTTGCGGCAGTTCGACCTGATTTTTGCCAAATCGTCAGGGGTAAATCCAAACATTGGCGAAAGCATTGATGAAAGAAGCGGAATGTCCTGTGAGGGGTTGTCGATTACCCTTAAAACGCTTAAGGTAAGCTTGATTTCGGGTAAATCGAAAAAGCCCGATGAGCTTTCGAAGGTTGCGGGGATACCGAATTTTTCAAGCTCACGAACATAGAGTGCGGAATTCTTTTTACCGCTACGAAGTAAAATTGCAATATCGCCAAAGGTAAGCTTTCTTACGTTATCACCGTCTTTAATAGTGGTTTCGGCAAGCTCTTTCATGATAACAGAGGCAATGTGCTGTGCTTCAAGGGAAATATTATCTTCGTCGTCAAATGAATCGGCATCTATTAAATGAAGCTCGGCACAAGGAACGTCAGTAGGTGTATAGGAAGCACCGCTTACTAAACCCTCTCCGTCAATATAGTCGATATCGCCGGTTTCCTTGGTCATAAGACGGTCAAAGACAAAATTGACATATTCGGTAAGCTCTACCCTGCTTCGGAAGTTTTTCTCCAGCATAATTTTTGCAGGGTAAGTATCAGCCTCGGCAGTATATAGAGGATAGGTATCCTTGCGGTTTATAAAGATTTCCGGCATTGCCTGACGGAAAGCATAAATACTCTGCTTGGCATCACCAACGATAAAAAGGTTGCTTTCTTTGCTGACCGCCTTGAAAATTAAATCCTGAACTTCGTTTGCGTCCTGATACTCGTCAACTAAAACACTGTCGAAACGGGAAGCGATAATTGATGCTGTATCGGTAAATTTTACCGAGCCTTCGCTGTGTTTTACCAAAAGCTCAAGTGCCCAGTGCTCAACATCCGAAAAATCAGCAAGATTTTTCAGCTTTTTCTGCTGACTATACTTTTCGTCATAAAGTTTAACGCACTTAAACATCTGTGAAACAACTGGATAGAGAGCTTTGATATCTTCGACGCATCTGCATTCATCAGCTTCAAAAAGGCCCTTTAGCTCTGCTACACAGGACTTAAGTATATCGCGATTGGCGGCAATTTTTAATTTTACAGGATGCTCTTTGTAGCCTCGGGCGTTAAGAACACCTGCTTCGAAACTATATATAAGCTGACGAAGAGTGTCCCAAGGAGCTGTGGTAATTGCCTCGGAAAGAGAAACAAAATACGCCTTATCTCTATAAAGCAGAGTCGAAACTTTAGACATCAGTTCAGGCTCTTGCTCGGCGGTTTCGATAGTTTTTATGGCAAGAGATAAGCCGTATTCGATAATACGCTTGGCATTTTTAAGTATTACCTGACCCCAAATGCTGTCAGCCGCCGAGGTAAAGTCGGTGTAATAAGAAAGCTTTTCATCAAGCCACACATCAAAGAAGGGATGAGACCGAAGAAACTCGTAAAGCTTAAGAACATTTTCACCTAATCCGCGATCGCTTTTTGAATTTGAAAAGCATCTTACAAGCTCGTAAAAATCGGGATCCCGTTGTTCATAAAGCTGATTTAAGGTTTCTTCTAAAGCAGCAGCAGAAAGTACACTTAGCTGACCCTGCTCGGCAATTTTATAATCTCGAGTAATATCAAGCTCGTGAAAAAATTCGCGGCACAAATCAGAGCAAAAGCTGTCTACCGTTGAGATATGTGCCCTCGGTAAAAGCACAAGCTGACGTCGGTAAAACCGATTATCGGGATAAGCTAAAATAAGCTCAGAAAGCTTTTGACTGATTCTTTCCTTAAGCTGTGCGGCGGCGGCTCGGGTATAGGTAACGATAAGCAACCTGTCGATAGACACGGGATTTACAGGGTCGGTAAGCATCCGAAGAACGCGTTCAACCAAAACTGCAGTTTTACCTGATCCTGCGGCGGCAGAAACAAGCACATCTCCACCGCGGGCATTAATGGCTAACAACTGATTATCTGTCCATTTTGTGCTCATTCCTGTACCTCCTTTACATCAAGTCCTAATTCCTTAAGAATTTCTTCGCGGTCGAGCTTATAAATTGCTTTTGTGTTTTCTTCGTTTCTGCCGATACATACCGCAGAGTACGGGCAGTACTGACACGCATCATAGGAATTAACAGCAGGTGCGGCATCAATATCACCGGACAAAAGCTCAGTTGCCATTTTAGCAATAAGCTTGTCAATGTGAGAAAATACTGCACCAAATTCTTCTAAAGTTGCAAGGTTATCGGCACCTTTAAGCCCCTTTGCACCCAATGAAACAGGTATATACATGCCGTTAAGCTCTTTGTCCATGGAAGAAAGAACTGCTTCGTCATTTAAAAGAATACCGTTCATACGAAGCTTCTTGCTTCGTTCGGCTAAGATTTCGTCACCTGTGGCATCTGCTGCCATTTCTAAGGTAGGAACAAAAGCAGGCATATAAAGCACGCCGGCAGGCACTACTTCACTGCCGTAACGCTCCTGTCCTTTGTTTTTGATTACAGAAAGATACAGAAGCATCTGCAAGTTAAGACCGTAAATTACGTCAGAGAGGTTAAAAACCTTTGTGCCGGTTTTATAATCTACAATTCGGATATAAGCTTTGCCGTCGAGGTTTAAAATATCAGCTCGGTCTACCTTGCCTGTAACGGTAACGGAAAGTCCGTCAGAAAGCTCTAAACGATAAGCAGAGATGTCCTTGCCTATGTCAAGTTCGAAATCCACAGGAGTAAACTCGCTTTGAGCAAGCTCGGCAATAAGGTGCTTTACCAGTGTATGGGAGGCTTCCTTGACACCGTCGAAAAGGTAATTGAATCGTGCAGATTTTGTGCTAAGTCCGCCAAAGTGCAGCTTTGCATACTCCTCGGAAATGTCACTTATAATCGCAGAGATTCTTTCATCATCAAGACTTAACAGCTCGGACTTTGAGAAAGTGCAGAAAAACTTTTCCATAATATAATGGACAAAGGAGCCGTACTCCAGTGCATCTATTGATGCCTTTCTACGCTCGTTTGCTTTTAATCCGTACTGACAAAAATATGAAAACCGGCAAAGATGATACTTTTCGATTTTTGAAGCTGAAAGATGTAAGTCCTTGCCAAAAAGTTTTTCGGCAATTTTGCTGTCCTTGATATTAAATTTTGCGTTACTGTTAATAACGTTTTCCAGTCCTGCGAGCCTGTCTTTGTACTGAGGCAATTTACTGTAATAGCTTCTTAGGCTTTGAGTAATAATATCTTTGTTTCTTGCTCTTTGTGCAAAGAAATCATACGAGGGTTTAGCCGCCCACAAAAAATCGGCAGTATTCTCGGTAAGCCTTAAACGCAAATTACAATTTGGAGTTATAGTGCTAAGTTCGCTGACAATTACTGAAGGAGATTTGATTTCGCCGTTAAGCTCTGAACTTGGAAACGACACAAAAAGCTTATGAGACGCGCTTGTAAGTGCGTAATAGCAATAGTAAAGCTCTCGATTTGCATTTTCTTCTTCATCGGCATTCTCAATGATATTAAGCCGCGAAAGTTCGCTTCTTTCGGAAGATGTAAAAAGCCCTTTGTCGGCGTTGGTTTTAGGAAATTCTCCGTCAACAGCACCTATGACGAAAACACACTTTCTTCCGCCTAAACGCATTCGCTCGATATCACCTACAGTTACCTGGTCTAAAGCTTTGGGAATAAATGAAATATCGGTTAAGCTTAGCTGTAGCATAAACAAATCGTAAAAACGTTTAAGAGTAAGCTCTCGCTGACCGATGACCTCAGCGGTTCTATTAAGGGTATCTACAAAAATTTCCCAAAGGCGTATCTGCTCGGAAGAATAGGAAACCTCATCCCAAGCCTCTAATTTGTCAGCAAGCTCCAGAAGCTTTTTGTCGGTACCTAAGGTAATAAGAAGGTTATAAAGACCTTTGCAAATGTCCTGTGCAGGCCTACCGCTGTAATCCTCTTTGAAGCTGATAAGATTAGGTATTATCAGCTTACGCACAGCTTCGGCTCTCTTAAGATTCTCTAAATCATCAAAGGTGAATTCGTCTGCAAAACCTCGGGGATTAGCGGTAAAATCCTTTGCAAGGGAGCTGTGGTTTAACTGCCAAGTATAGATATAATTTTCGAATAAAGAAATATCTTTATCATCTGCTGAGGTTAGTCCTGTTTTAAGAAGGCTAAGTACGTCGTCCTTGTCAAAACCGCCCAAAATCGCATCAAAACACGCCGAAATAAGCTTTACCAAAGGCTTTGACGTTATATCATGAGGCTTGTCTGCAAAATATGAAATTTCGTATTTGTCGAAAATAGTTGAGATTATACTTGAATAAGCTTTTAAATCTCTGCCCACAACGGCTATTTCGCTAAAACGGTAGCCAAAATCAATAATCAGCCTGCGGATTTCTCTTGCCACAAAGTCGATTTCGTCATATCTGTCGTTGGCCCTGTAAAGCGTGATACTCTCGGCTTTTTCACCGAAAGCGCATTTGTCGGGCATAAATACATTTTGCTCAAGATGTGAAAGTTCGGCTTTCTCGTAAAAGCCCGAATGATTACAAAGTACAGGCTGTGCAACCTTTAATCCTTCGCTTTCTGCCATTCGCTTAAGCTTAACGGCAGTTTCGTGAGATGTGGAGAAGATGCCATCGGCAGATGCTCCGTCATAAGAAAGGGTAACGTACATTTCACTGCACTGCATCATAAGTGCGGAAATCGCCTCTGCTTCGGGAGCTATAAAATATAGATAAGAATCGATAAAAATATAATAGTCTTTGAAAACTTGTCTTTTTCTTAAAATATCAGCAACAACGCTTAGCTCAGCATCAGGGTCTTCGAAAGACTCTGTAAGCAAAGCATCCATTGCTTCGCCTGCAAGGTAAATATCACTTAGCTTGGAGCTTGTAACCGAGTCCCCCTCCATTGTAGCAGAAAGCACGCTTTCTCTTGTATTACCAGAAAGGGTAAGCTCTTTGCGAGCAGAAAGCATTAATTTTGCAAGCTCTGGATTTAATGCCTTGTCACCATATAAGTTAAGGCTGTCTTTGACCTCTTCCAAGGCAATACTCATTAAAAGTGCTTTGGTACACTCGTCGGCAGGGGTTTTGCGAACTTCGCCTACTACCTCGAAAACATAATCGCACATTCTGGAAAACCCTAATACAAGAACATTTCGAGAAAGTTTGGGACCTAAAAGAGTGAGAAAGGCTTTTTCGGTTTCGAAGGTTACCTGGTCAGGTACGATTACAAGAATTCTATTTTCGCCGCTTTTGGCAAGGCGGCAGACCTTCTCGTCTATATAAGTAGTTTTTCCGCTTTTGCTTCTGCCAAAGATTAAATTTAACAATTAGCTCTCCCCTTTCGCAGCAATAAATCAGTTATCGAAGACAAAACGCCTTATGTGACTAACAGATTTAGCTAAGTAAATTGCAAAAATAATCAAAATATTCTAATATTTTAAACTTAAATTCATATTTAGATGTGTCGCTTATAACCTCGTACTGCTCGTTAGTAAGCTCGTCTTCAAGACTATTGGTATCAGCAGAGGTATATAGACAAAGCGAGGGGTACATAACACACCACCAGTTTTTGCCCTCACCGCTTCCTATGGTAACCTTTAAAGCGGTATAGGTACCGCTGGGCATGGTGATATCGCCGTAATAACGGGTATTAAAGTCTGTTTCGCAAATTTCGGCACTTACGCTTTTCGTGCAACCGTTTGCTTTTAATGTATTTTCAGCGGTAGAGATTATGTCGCCAATATGCTTGTTAGTAATCTCAACGGCCTCACTTTTAGAGCTTACACCCGAATAAAGCCCATCGGTATAATCCAGTATAGAGTCCCGCACCAAAAGCTTAAGCCTTTGGTCGGCATCACTGTCGGAAACAGCAAGA
>JAUNEH010000009.1:0-39566 GCA_030525665.1 Ruminococcus sp. | reverse complement strand
GACCGCCTCCATAAAATGAATCAGTTTAAATTAGAGCTTATGCCGGTATTTGATTATTAACCTTAAATAAGCAGTAATATATCTAAACATCATAATTATTATAATAATTGATTTTGTAGGCAACATATGTTATTATGCTATTAAAGGAATCAGAAAAGGATTTTTGATATGACTAAAAAGCATAAACGGGATGATGTTGCTAATCTAACTCCAAAGGAGTTAGCGGATACATTACTTACCGTAGAGAAAATGATTAATGGATTACCTGCAAAGCAACAGCATATTATGAGCGAATGGCTTTCTATATGGAGCAAGTACATATCGTTCGAAAAAACTTTTCAGCCCAGCAAATTAAAGTATTATAAAAGAGGTGAAATTGTTTTAGCTCACTTTGGATTTAATACGGGTAGTGAGTTGGGAGGACCTCACTATGCAGTTGTAGTTGAGAAAAACAATAATAATAAAAATAATACAGTCGTAGTTGTGCCTCTTTCTTCTTTAGGTGGCAGTAAAACAAAAGAAAGACTACATCACTCAGAGGTGTATTTAGGCAAGGTTTTGCCAGATTCTGATAAAGAGAGCTATGCTATGCCTGCACAAATTCGTGCTATTTCAAAATTAAGAATAGTAAAGCCTAAAACCGCAGATGATTCTGTTTATAAAATCAGCAATGAGCAGTTACAAGTGATTGACGAAAAAATAAAACTATTATTTACAAAGTAACATATACTTATAGTGCGATATAAATTAATATGTGGTAATAAAATATTGACAAATGACATTTATTGCTCTATAATATTAATGTAGGTATGAGTTTTTTGAGAATACTTTTATTGGTGTTTACTCATACTAACTATACCCTTCGCGGGTCTTATAAAAAATGCTATACCCTTAACGGGTGCAAAACGGCGAACGCAAGTTCGCCGTTTTGTCTTTTATTATGTTGATTATTTTAAAGGCTTCTTTCGAGAAGCTTTTTGCTTTGAGGTTTTGTAGTAGGGGAGATTATATAAGGAAGTAGGCGAAGAAGATTCGCCTCTACAGCTTTTTGTCATAAATTAAACTATTTAGGAAGAAAGTTTCAGTAAAGTGGATAATTATTGTGTAAAATGCACAATAAAAAGCTCAAAATCTTAGTTAGGTAGTGAATTGTGTAATGCACTTTAGTTTGATATAATTATTTTTAGGTTATTGTTTATAGCCTGTGTCTTACAGATAGCAAGACACCGAAAGGAGACAAATTATCGTGAAACAGTACACTAAAGACAAGATTTATAACGTAGCTCTTGCTGGTCACAGCGAAGCAGGTAAAACTTCACTTGTTGAGGCTATGTTGTTTTTTACAAAGGCAACTGACCGTCTGGGTAAGATTGCAGACGGTAATACAGTTATGGACTTTGACCCCGAAGAAATCAAAAGACAGATTTCCGTAGCTACTGCTATGGCTCCCATAGAGTACAAGGACACAAAGATAAATACGCTGGATACTCCCGGTCGTTTCGGATTTGTTGCAGGCGTGGTTGAGGGCATGTTTGCCGCCGATACAGCTGTTGTTGTTGTGTCTGCAAAAAGCGGTGTTAAGGTTGGTACCGAAAAGGCTGTAAAGGCCGCCAAGGAAAGAAACCTACCCAAGCTTTTTGTTATTAACGGCATGTGCGACGAGGGCGTTGATTTCTTCTCAATTATTGACGAGTTAAGAGACCAGTTCGGTTCTTCTGTTTGCCCCATTATTATTCCTGAAATTCAGGGTACTACAGCTAAGAGCTACCTTAATATTATCGATAATAAAGCCTATACATACACTAACGGCAAGGCAAGTGAATGTGCTGTGCCCGAAATTTTACAGGCAGAGGACTACAAGGCTTACCTTACAGAGGCAGTAGCCGAATCTTCCGAGGAGCTTATGGATAAGTACTTCGAGGCAGGCGAGCTTTCTACAGACGAAATCAAGTCGGGTCTTAAGGCGGCAGTTATCAACGGCTCTGTTTGCCCTGTAATTTGCTGTGATGCAGTTAAGATGGACGCTATCGATGCTCTTCTTGATACAATTATTGAATTCACACCTACGCCCGCAGATATCGGTACAGTAATGGCAAAAACCGAAGACGGCGAGGATATTGAGCTTAAAATTGACGACGAAGAAAAGAACGCAGCAATAATCTTCAAGACAGTTGCCGACCCCTTTGTTGGTAAGCTTTCTTACATCAAGGTTATTTCCGGTCAGATTTCTCCCGCTAAGGAAGTTTTCAATATGCGTCTTGGCGAGAAGATGAGAATTACCAAGGTTGTTACAAGCCGTGGTAAAAAGCAGATTGACGTTGACTACATCGGTGCAGGTGATATCGGTGCTATTCCCAAACTCAGCGGTGCAAAAACAGGCGACACACTTTGCTCTCCTCACAAGAAGGTAGTTATTGAGGGTGCCACATATCCCAGTACAGCTTTCTCGATGGCAGTTTACCCCAAGAAGAAGGGCGACGAGGATAAGGTTGCTCAGGGCATTGCAAAGCTTATGGGCGAAGACCAGACTATTGCTTTCAAGTCTGACCCCGAAACCAAAGAAATGGTTGTTTCGGGTATGGGCGAGGCTCATATTGACGTTATTATTTCTAAGCTTAAGGCTAAGTATAATGTAGAGGTTACCCTGCAGGTACCCAAGGTTGCTTACCGTGAAGCTATCCGTAAAAAGGTTCAGGTTCAGGGCAGACACAAGAAGCAGTCGGGCGGTGCAGGTCAGTTCGGTGACGTTTGGATTGAGTTCGAGCCTTGTGATGCAGAGGGCTTAGAGTTCGGCGAAAGAGTTGTAGGCGGCTCTGTTCCCAAGAACTTCTTCCCCGCAGTTGAAAAGGGTCTTTTGGACGCTATCAAGAAGGGCCCCCTTGCAGGTTATCCTGTTGTAGGTCTTAAGGCTACACTTTACGATGGTTCTTACCATCCCGTTGACTCCAACGAAATGGCATTCAAGATGGCTGCAAAGATTGCTTACAAAAACGGTATGGCAGTTGCCAACCCCACACTCTTAGAGCCTATCGGCACACTTATGGCTTCTGTTCCCGATAATAAGACCGGTGACATTATGGGCGAGGTTAACAAACGCCGCGGCCGTATCCTAGGTATGAACCCCGGTGAAAAGGGTATGCAGACTGTTGAGGCTGAGGTACCTATGGCTGAGATGCACGACTTCGCAACCTTTATGCGTAAGACAACCCACGGCAGAGGCTACTTTACATTCGACTTTGTCCGCTATGAGGATGCTCCCGGCAACGTTGCTCAGCAGGTTATTGCAAACGCAAAGGTAGAAGACGACGATTAATTAATAGAATAAAGCAAAAATTAACACCCTGCACCAATTGGTGCAGGGTGTTGTTATGTTTAGTGCGATTATGCTATAGAAAGCTGAATTTGTGTTGTGTCTTTGATGTTTACCTTGCCGCTTGAGTCAAAGTCAGCTAAGTCTGCAGAAGCTTTGGAAAGCTCACTTAATTTTGCAATGTACTGCTGAATGGCGTATGTATCTTTATCGTTGATTTCACCGTCGCAGTTTACGTCACCCTTGCTGTAGATTTTGTTAATCTCAGTTGCGGTGGTTGGTGCGGCAGAGGTTATCTGAGGCATTGTCTCAGCAGGTGCGGTTGCCGAAATATAAAAGCAATTAATACCGAAGCCCTTGCAGAACTGTGCACCGTAGCTTCCCTCTTTGCAAAAGGCAACAAAGTCGGGAGTAAGCTCGTACTCAAAGGTTTCCTCGTTGTAGGTATAGCCAAAGGGGAAGCTTCCCATTGTTACTACTGTAGAGGGAATGTAAAGGCTTTTAATTGCAGTGCCGTCAAATGCCATATCACCGATTGTAAGCAACCCTTCGTTAAGATTTGCGGTGGCAAGGGATGAATTTCCGTAAAAAGCATAGTTGCATAATGATTTCATAGAAGCAGGGAAGGTAACCTCGGTAAGTGCAGAGTTAAAGTAAAACGCACCCTCATCAATAATTTCCAGAGAAGAGGGAAGTGCAATGCTTGCGAGGCTGTATGTGTAAGCAAAGGCGTACTTGCCTATTTCCTTAAGTGTATTGGGAAGAGATATTTCCTTTAAATGAGAGCATTCTTCGAAGGCACCGTCGTCAAGCTTTTCAACACCCTCGGGAATCACAATGCTTTCGATTCTTGTGTCGTGAGAAAAGCAGTTGTTGCTTATTTCGTCGATACCATTACCAAGAGTTACGTCGGTAAGGTAAACACAGTAAGAAAAAGCAGAGTCGCCGATTTCGGTAATGCTGTCGGGGATAGTAACCTTTGTAAGAGCAGTGCAGTTGTAAAAAGCCTTGTCGCCGATTTCCTCGATACCGTTTTCAATGGTAACGGAGGTTAAATTGTGGTTCTGATAAAAGGCATTGTCGGCAATTTCTTCTACCTTTAGTCCACCAAGGGTTGCAGGAATAACAAGGTCGGTGTCAGTGCCTTGGTAACCTGTAATTACAGCTTTGCCGTCTTCTTCAGTGTACGTAAAACCTTTATCCTCCAAAGCAGAGGTATTAAACGCACAAACAGAAGCAAGTATAAGTAACGTAAGGGTTAAAGAAATAACTTTTTTCATAAAAACACCGCCTTAGTATTTATAGTTTAAGTATATATTAATGCAAGCTATAAGTCAATAAAAAAGGCTTCCACAAGGAAGCCTTTAAGTGTAAAAATTTATTATTTAATAATAGAAACGCCGTCCATCTCAGCAGGCTGAGGAAGGTTCATAATCTTGAGCATTGTGGGAGCAATGTCAGCAAGTCTGCCGCCTTCTCTGAGCTCGCAGGGATAGCCTACAACGCAGAATTTAACGGGATTTGTGGTGTGGGCTGTAAAGGGAGAGCCGTCCGCCTCAAACATCTTGTCAGCATTGCCGTGGTCAGCTGTAATAAGAGTTGCACCACCCATTTCCTCAACTGCCTCTACTACCTTGCCTACGCAAGTGTCAACTGCCTCGACAGCCTTGACTGCGGCTTCGAAAACGCCTGTGTGACCTACCATGTCGCAGTTAGCAAAGTTTAAGATAATCATATCATATTTGCCTGTGCGGATAGCGTCACAGCACTTGTCGCATACTTCATATGCACTCATTTCGGGCTGTAAGTCATAGGTTGCAACCTTGGGAGAAGCAACTAAGATTCTGTCCTCGCCTGTGTAAGTTTTCTCAATACCGCCGTTAAAGAAGAATGTTACGTGAGCATACTTCTCGGTTTCGGCGATTCTGAGCTGATTGAGGCCCAGAGAAGAAACATATTCGCCAAGAGTATTCTTAAGAGTCTGGGGCTTGAATGCAACGTCTACGTTTGGCATTGTTGCATCATACTGAGTCATACAAACATAGTTAAGCTTGAAGAAGCCGTTCTTTCTTTCAAAGCCGTCAAAGTCAGGGTCAACAAAGGTTCGTGTGATTTCTCTTGCTCTGTCGGGACGGAAGTTAAAGAGAATTACAGAGTCACCCTCTGAAATAGTCTTGCCGCCCTCAATAACTGTGGGAACAACAAACTCGTCGGTTACTTCCTTTGCGTAAGAATCAGCAACTGCCTTGACTGCGTCGGTTGCCTTTTCGCCTTCACCGTAAACCATAGCGGCGTAAGCCTTCTCAACACGCTCCCAACGGTTGTCACGGTCCATTGCGTAGTATCTGCCCATAACGGATGCAATTTTACCTACGCCGATTTTCTCCATTTCTGCCTGACAGTCAGCTACAAAGCCCTGACCGCTTGTGGGAGAAACGTCTCTGCCGTCTAAGAATGCGTGAACGTAAACATCCTTAAGGCCCTTCTGCTTTGCAAGCTCTAAAATGCCGTACATATGAGTGTTGTGGCTGTGAACGCCGCCGTCAGAAAGAAGACCGAAAAGATGTAAAGCAGTGCCGTTTGCTATGCAGTTGTCCACTGCTTTAACTAATGCCTCGTTCTCAAAGAAATCGCCGTCTTTAATAGACTTTGTGATTCTGGTAAGCTCCTGATATACAACTCTGCCTGCACCGATATTGGTGTGGCCAACCTCAGAGTTACCCATCTGACCCTCGGGAAGACCAACGTCCATACCCGAAGCACCGATAGCGGTAGTGGGATTTTCAGCAAAGATTTTGTCAAGGTTAGGTGTGTTTGCGGCTTCAATGGCGTTGCCCTCTTTAGGTGCAATACCGAAGCCGTCAAGAATACATAAAAGTAAAGGTTTTTTCATACTATCAACTCCGATTATTTGCTTGCTGCCTCAACGATAGCTGCAAACTTCTCAGCAACTAAGGATGCGCCGCCGATAAGACCACCGTCAACATTTACCTTAGAGAGAAGCTCCTGAGCATTTGCATCGTTCATAGAACCGCCGTACTGAATTGTTGTAGCCTCAGCAACCTCAGTGTTATAAAGCTCAGCAATGCACTGGCGGATAATGCCGCAAACCTCGTCAGCCTGCTCTGCAGTAGCAGTAAGGCCTGTGCCGATAGCCCAAACAGGCTCGTAAGCAATAACGATACGGCTCATTTCTTCTTCTGTTACACCCATAAGAGCAATCTTAGTCTGCATTCTTACAACCTCAGCTGTAACGTTCTGCTCTCTCTGCTCGAGGTACTCGCCAACGCAAAGAATAACAGTAAGACCTGCGTCAAGTGCAGCACGAACTCTGTCTCTTACAGTAAGGTCAGTTTCGCCGAAGTACTGGCGACGCTCAGAGTGACCGATGATAACGTACTTAAGGCCCATGGATGCAAGCATATCTGCAGAAATTTCAGCAGTAAATGCACCGCTTTTTGCCCAGTGGCAGTTTTCGGCACCGATCTGGATGTTTGTGCCTTTTGCAGCCTCTAAAGCTGTGTAAAGGTCAACGTAAGGAACGCAAGCGATAACCTCGCAGTCGGCATCCTTAACTAAAGGAGCAATCTGAGAAATAAGCTCAGTAGCTTCTGCGGGAGTCTTGTTCATTTTCCAGTTGCCTGCGATAATAGTTTTTCTTGTAGCTTTGTTCATTTTAATCTTCCTTTCATTACATAGGTACAGGGCGAAGTGAAAGCTCCGCCCTGAGATTTATTTAAGATAAATTATTTGTTAGCAATAACTGCAACACCGGGAAGAACCTTACCCTCGAGGTATTCGAGAGAAGCACCGCCACCTGTGGAGATGTGGCTCATCTTGTCAGCGAAGCCAAGGTTGATAACAGCAGCTGCAGAGTCACCGCCGCCGATGATTGTTGTAGCCTCAGTTTCTGCAAGAGCCTTAGCAACTGCAATTGTACCTTCTGCTAAAGAGGGGTTCTCAAAAACGCCCATGGGGCCGTTCCATACAACTGTCTTTGCGTTCTTAACAGCATTTGCGTAAAGCTCCTGAGTCTTGGGACCAATGTCAAGACCCATAATGTCTGCAGGAATTTCGTTAGCAGCACAGGGAGTAACCTCAATAGGAGCGTCGATGGGGTCGGGGAAATCCTTAACTGTCATAGCGTCAACAGGTAAGAGAAGCTCTTTGCCCATTTCCTTAGCTTTGTTAATCATCTCGAGGCAGTAGTCAATCTTAGTGTCGTCAACGAGTGAAGTACCAACAGAGCCGCCCTGAGCCTTGATAAATGTGTAAGCCATACCGCCGCCGATGATAAGTGTGTCGCACTTCTCGAGGAGGTTGTTGATAACGTTAAGCTTGTCTGCAACCTTAGCACCGCCGAGAATTGCAACGAAAGGACGAACAGGCTCCTCAACTGCGTTGCCGAGGAATGCGATTTCCTTCTGCATAAGGTAACCGACTGCTGTGTCCTTGATGTGGTCAGTAACGCCTGCTGTGGAGCAGTGTGCACGGTGAGCAGAACCGAAAGCGTCCATTACGAAAACTTCTGCTAAAGATGCAAGCTCAGAAGAGAAGGGCTCGAGGTTCTTGGTTTCTTCTTTTCTGAAACGAGTGTTCTGAAGAAGAACAACGTCGCCGTCCTTCATTTCAGCAACTGCCTTCTTAGCGTTTTCGCCAACAACCTCGTCGTCGTTAGCAAATACTACAGGCTGACCTAAAAGCTCAGAAAGTCTAACTGCTACAGGAGCAAGAGAGAACTTCTCCTCGGGGCCGTTCTTGGGCTTGCCAAGGTGAGAGCAAAGAATAACCTTACCGCCATCTGCGATAAGCTTCTTGATTGTGGGAAGAGCTGCTGTGATACGGTTATCGTTAGTGATAACGCCCTCTTTAAGGGGAACGTTGAAGTCACAGCGAACTAAAACTTTTTTGCCTGCTACGTTGATATCATCAACACTTACTTTGTTCAGGTTCATAGGTATTATTCCTTTCAAATGAATTTCTTGTCAAAAAAGACAAATTTTACCTTGTTAATTATACTACAATCTCTATACAAATATCAAGTACATATTTGCAATTTAATAAGTATTTACAGTAATTTTTGGCTATTTTCTTTGTTAATATGCAAGTTGTCTTGTAGGGGCGATTATTAATCGCCCGAAAGGTTTCATATTACATAAGTGTTTTGCGGGCGGATAATATCCGCCCCTACTGTTAATCCCAGGAATGCCGATGTAATTCTCCAAAATTCTGAAGCTCGGGGAAGTTCCACTGCCTTAATGCCTCGTAAACACCGATTGCTACCGAGTTTGACAGGTTAAGGCTTCGCGCATCACTAATCATAGGAATACGCACGGTGGTGTCCTTATTCTTTAAAAGCAGTTCTTCGGGAAGTCCTGCAGTTTCCTTGCCGAAAACAAGGTACGCTTTGTCGGGGTACTGAATTTCGGCATAAGTATGCCTTGCTTTTGTGGAAAAATAGAAGAATTTGCCGTCTTTATTTTTTTCAAAAAAGTCGTCTAAATTTTTGTAATATGTGATATCCAGAAGATACCAATAATCAAGCCCCGAGCGTTTAAGCTTTTTGTCGTCAACCGTAAAGCCCATAGGCTCAACTAAATGAAGCCTTGCACCTGTAGCGGCACAAGTTCGTGCTATGTTGCCTGTGTTTTGTGGAATTTCAGGCTCTACCAATACAATATTAAGTTCTGGCAAAAGTTATCACCTCTAAAAGTATTTTAAACTGTAAATACTAATTATGCAAGTCTTAGTTTGGGAGGTGAAAATATGAAAGCAATGACCATTGTAAAAGGTATGGCTGTAGGCGTTATGACAGGTGTTGCCGCAGGTGTGGTCGGCTCTAAGATGATGGACAAGGGCAGTAAAAAGAATATGAAGAAAAAAGCAGGCAAAGCCCTTAAATCTATGAGCAATATGCTTGATACTGCAGGGTATATGTTTAAATAAGGTGATAAATATGGAAATTTTGAATACAGAAGACTTTAGAGAAAAGGTTTTTTTCGAAGACAAGCGGTGTGCGGTGCTTTTTACTGCACCTTGGTGCGGTTTTTGCAGAAGCATGAAGCTGATGGTGGAAAAAGCCGAACGTGATTTTGGCTTAACACAATTTTACACGGTTGATATTGACAAAGAGCCGAGCCTCAAGACTGCCTTCGGTATCTCTGCGGTGCCTACAATTATAGTTTTTGAAGACGGCAAACCGCTTAATAAAGCGACAGGACTGCTGAAAAAATCAGAGCTCTACACCTTACTTGGTGCAGAGCTGATGGCATAGTAAAATAATAAAAACTAATCGTTTTGCGATATATGAGCTTATTGCTCATGCGATATATTTGTTTAACAAATGCGATATAACCTTACTGGGTTCGGTTGCGATTTCATATAAATCCCCTTGTACCGAAGGTGCAAATCACAATGAAAGTTATATCACACAGAATGTATATCGCAGGCGGCAAAGCCGCCTACATACAATACAAGTTCGTATCCCATGCGGGTATGTATGGATGGTGTCTGAGGCTTATTGTGTAATCGGGATTGATACTGTGGATTTGCAGAATAAGCTCGAAAATGTCGGCACTTCTGTGGTATGCACTTATACATAATTTCGGTTTCTGTTCCTTTAAAATCCTGCTCATACCCTCTAAAGCTTCTTTTTCGGCACCCTCTACGTCTGCCTTGATATAGGTGATTTTTTTATCGCCTAAAATATTGTCAAGTGCTACAGCCTCTACCTCATAGCCCTCATTACTTAAAGCACTTTGCCTGCCGCCACCGCCCGAAAAATTAAGGGTGGTATTCTCACTCCATAGAGCATATGGGAAAAGAGTCAGGTTTTCGAAATCCTTTGTGTTTTCCTTAAGCTTCAAAAAGGTCTTTTTGTCAGGCTCAAAGGCATAGGCTTTTTTAAAACTGCCGCAAAGATTCACAAGCTCTTCAACGGTGTCACCGCGGTATGCTCCAAGGTCGGCGTAGTGCTCTTTATCTGTAAGCTTTAAAAGCTTACACAAGGCTTCTTCTCTTGTGCTTTCGGTTTTTAAAAGATAAGAAAGCTCACCTGTAAATTCAAAAGTAAGTATGTTTTCGAAAACTTCTTTGCTTTTATCGTCAGAAAGCAGGTTGTAGGCTGAGTCAATTTTCTCGCGATTGCCGACAATAAAATCCCTGTCTATGTAATCTTTGCCGAAAACAGGCACAACAGGTACCAAGGGGTTAAGGGACTTTATGTTTTCCATAACGTCATTGATGCTTGATGCAAAGCTGAGGCAAAAAAGAGGATTTTCAAACCTTTCTTTAGCGTCGCTAATGCTTATAACCTCAAAGCCTCGGAAGATGCGTTTGCGTACAAAGCCATCGCTGGCACAAATTGCACTTGCTTTTATATTAAGGCTTTCAAAAATGTCAAGGACAGTATCAGCACCGTTACCTGTGCCGTAAAGCACAATGGGGGACTTTTCGTTTTTAAGCTTTTCCCATACTGATGTATAGGAAAGGAGTTTTTCTGTAATATTCATAGCATTAAGGATTGCAGGCTTTGCAAGGGCTGTAGCCATTGTCTGCCGCGTCTTCTCGGGTGTTGAAATACACCTTGTTTTTTTCTTTAGTGTTTTCTACTGAGGAGCAATTTAAAGAGTGAAAAACCTTGCTGTTTTTGTTGCCTACATAATTATATGCAGCTTCACTTGAAGCAGACTGAGTCTCTGATTGTGTGTTGACGGCGACCTCGCCTAAAACCTCGTCGCCGGAGCAAAAGGTTATGGTCTCGCCGTCAGAAAGTGCCACAATGGTAGAACTCATATCGGTGCGGTAAATTTTAATTCCGCGGTCATTAAGGGTGTTTAAAGTTTCGCGGTGAGGATGACCATATTCGTTATCTATACCGCAGGAAATAACTGCTGCCGCAGGATTTACGGCATTAATAAAAGCTTCAGAGGAGCTGGTTGAGCTTCCGTGGTGACCGCATTTAAGTACATCTGCACTTAAATCGAAGTGCTTTTCCAATAGTTTAGTTTCGACTTGCTTTTCGGCGTCGCCTGTAAATAAAAAGGAAACGTTTTCATACTCAAGCTTAAGCACCAATGAATAGTTGTTAAGGTCGTCGTATACGGCGTTTCTTTCGGGAGAAAGAAAGGTTATAGTTGCCTTGCCTAATTTAATGGTGTCAAGAGGCTCGGGGTTAAAGTAAGAAACCCCTGTCTCGTCGCAGGCATCTAAGACGTAATTCCACGAGCTTGACTCGTTATCACAAAGGGGATATACAAGAGTATCGACATCAAGGCTGTAAATTACATCGCTCATACCGCCGATATGGTCTGCGTGGGGATGGGTGGCAACGCAGTAATCAAGGCTTTTAATGCCTCTGTTGTATATGTACGAGGTAACCGCTTGTCGCTCAGAATAAAGTCCTGCATCAATCAGCATTGCTTCATTATCGCATTCAATCAGTGTGGCATCGCCCTGTCCCACGTCGATAAAGGAAATTGTAAGCTCGGCATTGTTTGCAGATATATTATCTGACAAAACGCCGGGAAGTTCACATCCGCTTATTATAAAAAATATAAGGATAAAAAATGACAATATTAAAAATTTAAGCTTCTTTTTCAAGAAAACACCGACTTTCTAAAAAACTTGGATATTTTAAGGTTAAAATTTAGCGAAAAATTTATATTTAAGACAAAATACGCCAACGGTAATAATTTTCAAGCTAAATTAGGGGTATACAAAAATTATCTTTTTCTGTTACAATACAAATTAAGGATATGAAATTAATGTAAAGGAGGTAGTACCATGCCTAAGAATTATCGTTATAAGTATGAAATAATATCTGCCGATGATAATTTACCCGGTAAAGTTATACTTTTTGATAAGCCCGGACAGGAGTGCTACACCAACAAGCATTGGCACAAAAATATAGAAGTCATCTATATTATCAAGGGTAACTTCTGGGTTATGATTAACGGCGTGGATAACGACCTTACCGACGGCGATTTTATCGTTATTAACAATGACGATATTCACCAGACCTGCGGTAAGATTCCACAGGAAAACGTTAAGTATCTTGTGGTACAGTTTTCGTACAATTATATCAAGGCGTATTTCGAGGATTTCGAATCCTACAGCTTTGACGTTAACAAAAACGTTGCCGCCAAGGCTGAGATTACAAAGCTCTTGAAGGAAATTGTGGAGGAAACTCAGGCTCAGACCGAGTTTTCCGACCTTAAGATTTCTACCTCTATGGCTCAGATTTTAGTGCATCTTTTCGTTTCCTGTAAGGAGGAACGAACTCGTACCCAGACTATACCCGAGCACGAAGAGCTTGAGTACGCCAAAAAAGCAATAGATTATATAAAGCTTAATTTTAAGGAGCGTATTACCTTAGACGAGATTGCGTCGCACGTTGGTCTTACACCTACATATTTTTCGCGTTATTTCAAGCAGAATACCCGCAAGACTTTTAAGCAGTATCTGAATCTCATAAGACTTGAAAATGCTTTAAGAGATATTCAGACTACAGGTATTTCTGAAACAAGGGCAGCACTTGAAAACGGCTTTCCCAGTGTTAAGGCGTTTATTGCCGCATTCAAGAGCGTTTACAACTGCACCTTAAGCGAGTATATAAAGCAGTACCACGACGTACCTTCAATTTCTGAAATCCGCAGAATATAAGAAAACTTTGCTCCCCTTAATGGGGAGCTTTTGTTTAAGTAATAGGTAATATGAATGAAATATTCCTTTGGAATATGAAGTACGTATAGCGTATGAAGTATCTTCGATATGAAGTATTCGCAAAAGCGAATATGTCGGTGGCACGCTATGCGTGCGATTGGAACAACTATTAAATGCTGAGCTGGTGGCTCTTAATGTTTGCAGAGCAAACACTTCATATTGTTTACAATACTTCATATATCATCAAATATATTTCATTGGCCTTCGGGCAAACTTCATTTATCTTCGGGTGTTCTGTCAAGGTAGCCCGAAAGGAACCTGATGTCACGTTCAATAGCGTCCTTGCTGTTGCCCCAATCTGCACCGCGGTTTTGATAATCAAACATTCGGCAAAAATGAGTGGTGTCGTTTTTAAGGGTATCAAGGTAACCGCGTGCGAGCTTTAAGGTGTCCTCATGAAATGCCGACAGGTGCTTCGAGGGCATTTTTATGCTTGCATACTTCATTACCTCGGTGTAGTGCCTCATACAGATAAAGTCCTGATTTTTATAAAGCTCTTTAAATTCAGCCGAGTTTGCCCATTCTACAAATACAGTCTGCAGAAAATGCTGGATATCAAACTGAATTCGGTCACAAATATAACAGCTGTCGGTTATTTCCTGAGCTTTGGCTAAGGCTTTTTTGTCGGGCTTGCCTGCTTTTTTAGGCAGAATTTCATTTCGGATGAAATCGAGGTGTGTTTCTAAAATAAGAGCAACAGGAAGGCGTTTGCCAACCTCGACAATCTTCTCAAAATGTCTTGGGCAGAAGCCTTTTTTATTAGTTGCAACACGGGTTTCGGGGTCCATCATAGCCGAGCCTGTAATAAAGGTTGCGTACTGATTTTCAAGCATCTCGTACATACGGCAGAAAGGACATCCGTCGTGAAGATTAAAAATATCGTTAATAGGTATTGTGCATATAGTTTCTTTCATAACAATTCTCCTATATGATAATTATAAATTCAGTATACCATACAAAAAATAATAATGCTATGCTTTTTTGAAGGCAGGGATAAAAAATGAACTATAAAGCATTTGAAAATAAAATAGAGGTTTACGGTATTACCGATTTTGAGCTTAGGGATACCCTTATGTGCGGGCAATGCTTTCGTTTTAAGGAAAATACCGACGGCTCATTTACAGGTGTTGCTTTTGGAAAAGAGATAACACTAAGCAAAAATCACGATACCTTGACGCTTTATACCTCTGAGGAAGATTTTTTAAATATCTGGCGGTCATATTTTGATTTAGACCTTGACTACAGCAAAATAAAAAGTGACCTTAGTAAAATTCATCCTACTTTAAAAGAAGCGGCAAGGTTTGCTCCGGGCATACGCATCTTGAGACAGGAGCCCTTTGAAGCACTTATTTCATTTATTATTTCCCAGAATAACAACATTAAAAGAATTTCGGGAATTGTGGAAAGATTATGCACTCTTTGCGGCAAAGAAATATCCGAGGGTGTTTTTGCTTTTCCTACAGTCGATGAGTTAGCGAAATTAACAGCCGAGGATTTAGCGCCGATTCGTGCAGGCTTTAGAGCAAGATATATTGCGGATGCGGTACAGAAGGTAAAAAGCGGCGAGGTGAATTTAAACGCCCTTAAGGAGTTGAGCTACGACAAAGCAAAGGCTGAGCTAATGAAAATCACAGGCGTAGGCAGTAAGGTTGCCGACTGTGTGCTTTTGTACGGCTTTCATAAGCTCGAGGGCTTTCCTGTGGACGTTTGGATGAAACGTGCCATGGACAGATTATTCCCGAATTTTACCGGTGCTGATTTCGGGGAATATGCCGGAATTGCTCAGCAATATATTTTTCATTATGCACGACTTCACCCCGAGCTTTTCGAAAATGAGTGAAATACTGTAAACAATAACGAAAAATGAATAATTTTGAAACCGATTATGCAAAAAGTGTAAAGGATTTTTTTATTTTAGAAATAAAACTTGATTTTATGCAGTATAATATGGTAAAATAAGTCATATATATTAATGTCTGTAATTTGTGCATTGCTTTCTCACAGCAAGCGGTGTATATACGCTATAGGAATGTAAAAAAGAAAGGTAGTGATTGCTGTGAATTCAATAGTTAATAACGACTACTCCGTAACAACTGAGGAGGTAAAAAATCTTTGTGAAAAATGTGTGCAGAACTCTCAGATTGACCCTGCTCTTTATGGTAAGCATAACGTAATGAGAGGCTTACGTGACCTTAAGGGTAAAGGCGTGCTCACAGGTCTTACCGAGGTATCTGAAATAAGACAGAACAAAATCGTCGACGGCGAGACTGTGCCCACAGACGGCAAGCTTTTCTATCGCGGCTATAACATAAATGAGCTTATCGAGGGCTTTGCTTCGGACAATCGATTCGGCTTTGAGGAGACAGTTTATCTTCTTATGTTCGGCGAGCTTCCCAACGAAACACAGATGAAGGATTTTAAAGAGCTTTTGGCAAGCTACAGAACTTTGCCCAAAAACTTTGTCCGCGACGTTGTTATGAAGGCTCCCAGTGCCGATATGATGAATACACTGGCAAGAAGTGTACTGACTCTTTTCTGCTACGACAGCAACGCCAACGACATTTCCTTTGAAAATGTTTTGAGGCAGTGCTTACAGCTTATTTCTATTTTTCCTCTGCTTTCTGTTTACGGCTATCATGCTTATAACCACTATGCACAGGGCAAGAGCCTTTACATTCACAATCCCAAGCCTGAGCTTTCTACAGCTGAGAATATCTTAAGAATGCTCAGACCCAATAAGGAATATACCGCCTTAGAGGCAAAGGTGCTTGACATTGCTTTGGTGCTTCATGCCGAGCATGGCGGTGGTAATAACTCTACATTTACCACAAGGGTTGTTACCTCTTCGGGTACCGATACCTACTCTGCAATTGCGGCGGCACTTTCTTCTCTTAAGGGTCCCAAGCATGGCGGTGCAAACGCCAAGGTAGTAGGTATGTTTAACGAGCTTAAGGCAACCGTTAAAAATTGGGAGGATGAAAACGAAATCAAGGACTACTTAAGAAAGCTTTTACATAAAGAGGCTTACGACAAGGCAGGTCTTATTTACGGTATGGGTCATGCTGTTTACTCGATTTCCGACCCCAGAGCAAAGGTACTTAAGCGTTATGTGGAGCATCTTGCAATTGAGTCCGACTGTATGAAGGAATTTAATCTTTACGCAAAGGTCGAGGAGTTGGCACCCCAGATTATTGCCGAGGAAAAGAAGATTTACAAGGGCGTAAGTGCCAACGTTGACTTCTACAGCGGCTTCCTTTACAGCATGCTTGGTCTTCCTACCGAGCTTTATACACCGCTTTTCGCAATTGCCAGAATTGCTGGTTGGTCTGCCCACAGAATGGAAGAGCTTATTAATGCAGGTAAGATTATCCGTCCTGCTTATATGAGTGTTTGCGTTGAAAAGGACTATGTCGCTTTAAAGGACAGAAAATAAAGATACAAAAAATATAAGGAATAAAAAAGTAACATCGGTACTGTGAGGGTGCTATGACTGCTTTTTTTGACACGCTTAACAGCTATCTTTGGGGTTTCCCGATGATAGCTTTTTTGCTTTTTACCCATTTGTTTATGACGTTTAAAACAGGCTTTGTACAGAAGAAGCTTTTCAAAGGAATTCGGCTTTCCTTTAGGGGTAACTGTTCTGAGGGAAAAAATATAAGTCCTTTTCAGACTCTTTGTACTACTCTTGCGTCTACGTTGGGCACAGGTAATATCATTGGCATAGGTACGGCGATTTCTTTGGGCGGAGCAGGCTCGCTTTTCTGGTGCCTTATAACGGGACTTTTAGGTATTGCTACTATGTATTGCGAGTCATTTCTTTCTCTTAAATACAGGGTGAAAAACAAAGACGGCGTGTATGTAGGTGGCCCAATGTATTATATGCAAAGAGGAATGAACGCAAAAGGCTTAGGTTTGTTTTTCGCTGTGGCGGCATCAATGGGAGGACTTATAACAGGTGCGGTTTTACAGGGCAATGCCATGAGTACCGCGGTTCATGGCTTTTTTAAAATAGAAAAATCCCAGAGTACCGTAGAGCTGAACTTTGTTACTATAGCCGTAGGTGTTTTAGGTGCAGTTCTGACCGCTTTGGTAATAATGGGCGGAGTTAAATCTGTAGGCAGTGTGTGTCAGGTTTTGGTGCCGTTTATGGCAGTTGCTTATATGCTTGCCTGTGTGGGAATTTTAATTGTAAACCGTCATTATTTAGGCAAGACTTTATCGCTTATAATCACCTCGGCTTTTTCGCCGCAGGCGGTAGGAGGCGGATTTGCAGGCTCTACTATAATGACAGCCTGTCGCTTTGGTATGGCAAGAGGACTATTTTCCAACGAAGCAGGCGTAGGTACAACCTCGGTTGTTTCAGCGGCGGCAGAGGGTGATAATCATAAAAATCTTTCTTATGTTGCAATGACAGCGGCTTTTTGGGATACTGCTGTGGTTTGTATGATGACAGGTGTTGCTGTTGTCTCGGCTATGCTTGCAAATCCCGAAATCGCCGAAAAAACATCAGGTGATATGCTGGCAAGCCTTGCCTTTGATACCTTGCCTTTTATAGGCAGACCGGTGCTTTTCTTCGGACTTATTACCTTTGCCTTTTCGACCATAATCGGTTGGTCGTATATAGGGGAAAGGTGCATTGAATTTGTGCTTGGGTTTAAGGGTGTTAAGCTTTACCGAGTGCTGTGGGTGGCGGCAGTTTTGGTGTCTGCCTCTATAAATTCAGAGCTTGTGTGGAGCATTGCCGATACGGTAAACGTACTTTTGGTTATACCCAATACCACAGCACTTTACATGCTTAATAAAGAGATTGAATGAAAAATCCCGTCGTTTTATTAACGACGGGATTTTAATGAAGTTTGCTTCACAGCAAATGAAGTACACGATGTGTATGAAGTATTTGCCACCGGCAAATATGTGGGTGGCGGCTAAAGTCGCGATTGATATAATTTATAATAAATTTGGAGCGTTAGCGACCCTTAACATTTTCGACAGAAAATATTTCATATTGCTTGCGATACTTCATCCACCAAAAGGTGGATTTCATCTGACCTCAGGGTCAGATTTCATTATTTATTAATGTGCACGTCCATTTGAGGATAGGGGATTTCGATGCCGTTTTTATCGAAGGCTTCCTTTACTTTTTCGATGGTGTCGAAGTTAACATCCCAGTAATCCTCGTTTTTACACCAGATGCGTACTGTGTAGGTAAGGGCACTGTCAGAGTGCTCGCAAAGCCTTACAAAGGGAGCAGGGTCAGAAAGAGCCTTGGGGTGGCTTTCGGCAACCTCAAGAAGTACCTTCTTAACCTTTTCGATATCTGCATCGTAAGCTGTACTGAATGTAAGGTCTACGCGTCTTGTTTTCTCTGAGGAGTAATTCTCGATAACAGAGTTTGTCAGTGTGCCGTTGGGAATGGTGATTCGCTTGTTGTCGGTAGTTAAAAGAACAGTATAAACAACAGAAATTTCCTCAACTGTGCCGGATTCGCCGCTTGCTTCGATATAATCGCCAACCTTAAAGGGCTTGAATAAAAGAATCATAATTCCGCCTGCAAAGTTTGAAAGCGAGCCCTGCAGAGCAAGACCGATAGCAACACCGCAGGAAGCGAGAATTGTAATAAACGAGGTTGCAGGTACGCCCAAAATCATAGCTACAGTAATAACAAGAATTATGTAAAGTGCTATTTTTGAAAAGCTGCCAAGGAAAGAGCGAAGGCTTTCGTCAAGCTTGTCAAGCTTAGGGGACTTTTTAATCCACTTTGTAAGTGCCTTAATAAGCTTTATGCCAACAATTAAGATTATTATTGCCGCCAAAAGCTTGATGCCCCAAGATGTGGCAAACTCAAAAAGAGTAGTCCAGATTTGTTCCCAATTCATAAAATCCATCTCCTTATATATTTTATAAATATTATAAACCCATGAGGATTTAAATTCAATAGCCAAAGATTTCTTTTTCTAATTCATATAAAATAATATCAAGGTTGTCATCGGAATATTCTATTTCCGATGAAAAAAGCCGCATAATTTCAAGCTGGTCATTTACGGTGAAGTCGCCTTTTTGGGTAAAAATCACAGCACCTATAGAATAAATAAGGTTGTATGATAGTGCCGCAAAGCAGGTGTAAATGCCTGTGTCTTCGGCAAATTCCGCCCTGCCAAGATATCGGTATAAAATATAGCAGATAAACTGCTCGTACTCGGTTTCTCTGTCTTTCATAAAATTGTTGAAAGCTTTTTGGTCGGACTTATTCTCTTTAAGCATCAAAAGGAGCTTTGTCCAGCTTTCGTCGAGACGCTCCAGACTTTCAAAAAGCGGCAGGTATTTTTCGGTATTTAGCTCGGGGCGGTTTTTAACCGTAAGAGTCAATATTTTATCAATCCTTTGAGGGATAGAGAGCCTTCGGTTCTGCATGTGTTTAAACATCAGGCTTCTGCCGAGAAAATTGCCTGTTTTTTCTATATCTTCTATGCCTGTTAGTTTAAAAGGCTCTTTTTTTGTGATTATAAGCCTTGCAGCTTCTTCACAGCAAAGCCCAAGCCCGGCCTCAATTCTGTCAGAAAATTCGTTATAAAACCGAGGATGCTCCGAGCAAATCTGACAAAGGCTTTTTTCGCCTAATTTACTGTAAATGTCGCAAAGGTTATTTTTATTTAAAAACGGGCAACGTTCATCCTCTTTTAAGATAAAATGAGGTATGCCTTCGATAGAAATATTGCGGCAAAGTCTTTCGCCGAATTCGCCCTTTACACTTTGGTAAAAATCAAAGCTTTTGCTGTCAATATCAATTTCCCAGCCTATACAACAGCTGTGCCTGCACTTATCGGCAATGCACTTGAAGCTTTCGTAATAATCGGGGTAAACGGTTTTCATATTAATCAATCCTAAAAATCAGGGGCGGATATTCTCCGCCCACAAGTTAATTTATGTTAGTAACTGTTTTGCTTACCTTGGTTGCAAAAAGCCACACCAAAAGCACAGTAGTTTGAAAAATGCTCGCAGTTATTGCTGTAAAAGTCATATCCGCCGCTGCCTAAAGCTTCTTTTGCGGTTTTTACAATTTCCTCAGGTGTTTTAAGAAATCTTTTTTCTTTTCGGGAGTACACCCTAACCTCGGGTACACCGCCCTGTAAAAAATCCTGCAGACTGCACTCGGTAACTCTGTTATTTGCAGGAGAGCTTATATCCTGCTCGCTGTTTCCTTCGCCGAAATGAATAACACTTTCCCCTGTGAAGATTCCGTGGTGGTAGTAAAAGCTTCGCTTTACTCTTAGCTGAGCACCTTTTTCAAAGGAGCAGTAGTCCCACTTTTCGGGTAAATCCTCAATGCTTTTGGATTTGAACATCAGAGACAACCCTCGATAATCTTTACAATGTCACCTACGGTTTTGCAGTTTGAAGCCTCTTTAACAGGAAGCTCAATGGAGAATTCTTCTTCAATGCCGATAACAAGCATCAGCATAGAAATAGAGGTAAGACCTACGTCCTCCATAAGTCTGCTTTCCTCATTCATTTTGTCGTAGTCGATACCGTTTTGGGTGTCAGCCATAATGCCTTTTGTTATTTTTTTAAGCTTTTCAATAACCATTTTTATCACCTTTTATTTGTTAGCTTGTTTTTTGCTTTCTTCTGCTTTTGTTCGCTTTTCGGCAAATTTCTGCCTTGACTTAATGCGGATTTGCTTATCCTTTTCGGTAAGCTTTGCCATAAGACTGTCCTTAAGTTTTTGCATTCTTTTTTGCATAAGACTTGTGGCGTTTACCATAGCCGTAGCACCTAAAGACTCGGGAAAAAGCTCGTCGTAAGAAATAGGGTCGCCAACCATTATTTTAAGTCCTCCGAAAGGTCTGTATACTCCCGAGGTATAAACAGGTACAACTGCACTTTGTGCTTGCATGGCAATAAGTGCCGCGCCTGCTTTAAACTCTAATATTTCATCCGTAAGGTTAAGCTGTCCCTCGGGAAAGATTACCACCCTCTGGTTATCCTTAAGGCGTGCAACACATTCCTTTATACAGGCTAAATCCATAGTGCTTCGGTCAAGTGGAATGCACCGGAGTCCCCTCATAAGAGGGCCTCTGCCGTTTTCAAAAACCTCTTTGGCGGCAACTGAATTTACAAGCCTTTTTCTGAAAAGAATCGAAAGGTTTGCAGGGTCCAGCCAGTAGGTATGGTTGCAGATAATAATAAGCCTTTCGGGAAGATTTTTAAACTCAGCCTTTTCGCTTTCAAAGTAAATTTTTGGCCTGCCGACAATGGCGTTAAAGGCTGTTGCTGTGGCGATTGCCACGCGGTACATAATGCGGTTGAAGGTTTTGTCCTGAGGCATTTTAGCGGTGTTGCTCATCTTACACCTCCGCCTTTTTCAGAAAGCTCTTTAAGCTCCATCATTTTACTTCGCAGCATTTCGGTAAGCTCTAAAAGCTCTTTTTCGCTGGGGGTTTTGCTTTTGCACAAGTCTTTAAGGTAAATTCTGTCGCCAACCATAACGTCGGTACGTTTAAAAAAACCGTAATTTGCACTGTGATATACAGGAATTATAGGTACACCTGCCTGAAGTGCAAGTAGTGCGGCTGTGCTTTTAAATTCGTTGATTTTTCCGTCGGTGGAAAACCTGCCCTCGGGGAAAATAAGCACAACACCCTTTTTCTTGAGCACATCCATAGCCTTAAAGAAAAACTCCATATCAAAGGAGAAACGGTCAACCTTTATGCATCCGAAACCGTTAAGCAGGGTCTCTAAAAACCTACTGCTTTCGTAAAGGGTTTTGCCTACGATACAGCGGATGTATCTGAAAGCAAAAACGTAAAGCAAAATGATAAAATCTATAAAGTGATTGTGATTGCTGATAATTACAGCAGGGCCCTTGAAGAAAAAAGTAGACTTGCGGTTCTCTTTGCTTTCGTGGCGGATTCTTATTCTGTAGCCAAGCCCGATAGACCACAATGTCATAAATTTTGCAAAAATTCTGAATATGTGTTTCATACCTTATTCCTCCGCCTTAAGCACTGCTCTTGCAAACTCTGCAGGAGTAAACATAGGATTCTGTGAATCTATTTTAAGCTCAACACCGAATTCTTTGGAAATTACTGCGAAAAGATTGTAGTAAGCCATGCTTGAGCCGCCTAAGTCGTAAATGAAGTTTGAGCCTTCATTTACGTTATCTATGTCGCAACCAATAACTTGTGCGAAAATATTTTTAAGTTTAAAAACTGTTTCGGTAAAGCTTTCGTCAAACATTTTTGTAAGCTCGGCGTCCGAAGTTCTGCTAATAAGCTGGATTTTAACCTCACCCGAGCTTATCATTTTTTTAAGCAAAGAACGCTTAACCTTGCCCAAATTTTGTGGGAGTTCATCAGTAGTTACGTAAACGCCGTGAGGGCGAATGGTAAGAGGCAGAGAGTCAATTTGCTTGTAAAGCACATTTGCCGATGTGCTTTTTTCGTAATCGGTTGCACCTTTGCTGAGACTGAGTATTATAACGGGTCTAACGTCATTTTGAACCTCAAGTCCAAGAACACAGAAGCCTCGGTTGGGCGGCGGAGTAAGTTTAAGTCCTATCATATCGGGGCTTATATTTTCGCCGTTTTCACCTATGATGATGTCGTCCTTTCTGCCTTTAAGGCACCAACGGCCGCTTTCATCAACCTCACAGCTGTCTTCTGTTATAAAATACTCGTCGTCTTGTCGGTCTATTCTGCCGTTTTCTGTGATAATTGCAGAGTGCAGTACGTCGCCCTTAACGCAAAGAACGCCGTCTTCGTTTATTATGTACTCAACACCCTTAAGGGGCTTGCCTACGGTATTAAGGTTTCTTACCTTTGGCTTTTCGGAAAGCTCTACAGCAGTTATACCTGTTTCGGTCATGCCGTAGCCTACGTGCATGCAGTAGCCGATGCCGTTTAAAATTTCCACAGTTTCGTCGCTGAGAAAGCCGCCGCCGCTTATGCAGAAGCTTACGCTGCTACCGAAAATTTGCTCTATTACGTCCTTAAATAGGATTTTTCTTGCTACGAAAAGACCAAGCTTTGGGCAGATATTCTGAAGCTTATTTGATAATTTTACGCCTTTTCTCAATTGTTCTTCCTTGCCTTGCTTTTTAGCCTCGGCTAAAAGTCCCCTTACGGCTAAAACCCACACCGCAGGAATTGCAAAAAAGTGAGTAACCTCGCCACGCTTGCAGGCAAAGCGTATTGCATCGCTGTCAAGGGCGGTGGGGAAAACTAAAGTTCTGCCGAAGAATGTAAACCACAGAAAAACCGCACTTAGGCCGAAAATGTGATAAAAAGGAAGAAGTGCAAGCAGCTTTATCCTAAGCTTGCTGTCGTGAGTAATGGACTTGGACTCCTTTAAAATTCCTGTGGTAGTCAGCACCTGAGCACAAATTGCCTTGCCGCTGTATACCACAAGCTTTGCCTCTCCTGTGGTGCCCGAGGTCATAAGTATGATTTCGTTTTCCCACTTGGGATTTTGAATCTTATTGCTTTTAAGGCTTGAGGCGACAACGTAGTTTTCAAGCCCGCTTTCGTTGTCACTGATTACGCACAAAGCACCGCTTCGCTTTACGGCTTTAGCAATGCTTTCCTCATCAAGTCTTGTGTTAACAAGAAAAGGTCTGAAGCCTGCCATAAGCAAGCCGAAAAAGCAGGCACACCACAAAACGGAATTGTCCATTCGTATGGCTATGACAGAGCCCTCTTTTCCTGTAAATTTATCGCTAATACCGCCCGCTACACTTTCGCAAAGCTCAAAAAATTCGCGGTATGTGGTTTTGCTTTCAAAACCGCCGAAAAATTCCACACCGAAAATTTCCTCTGAAAAGCGTCTTTTCATAATTTCGTATATGTCGCGAAAACGTTTCTGTCCCTCTTCAAGGTCAGTAAGTTGTTTGTAGAACTTATCAATATACACACAAACACCCCATTATAATAAATCTATCATTAATAATACCACCAAATAACCTGTTCGTCAATTTAAGGGCATTTAGAAAAATAAAGGTAAAATCCGCATTATTTTGTAAATAATCTTTATATATTGCAAAACCGCCGCGTTTAAAGTATAATAAACCCATAAAGAGAGGGCGAGATTATGGATACGGTGGTACTTCTTCCTGCATACAATCCCAATATTATGATGCTTACTACCCTTCGCGAGCTTACAAAGGAAGGCTTCGGCATACTTGTGGTCAACGACGGCTCTGCCAAGGAGTTTTTGGAGCTTTTTGATGAGGCTCAGAAGTATGCTGTGGTTTTAAGCTACGAAAAGAATATGGGTAAGGGCTATGCTCTTAAGTACGGTATGCAAAGGATAAAGGATTTTTTTCCTGATGCTCAGCGGTTTATTACTGCTGATGCCGACGGCCAGCATTCCACCGAGGACATAGTGAACATACGCGAAAAAATGCGAAGCGGCGATAATTTTATTTTAGGCACACGTGATTTTAAGGGCAATACACCCTTGCGTTCACGAGTAGGCAACAGCATGTCACGCCTTGTATTCGCAGTTACTACGGGCCATTATTTAAGCGACAATCAGTCGGGGCTACGCGGTTTTGATATGTGCCACGTGCCTTGGATGACAAGGGTGCAGGGTAACAGGTATGAGTATGAAATGAACGTGCTTATGACTGCTGTAAAGCAGAAAATCAAAATCCGCACAGTTCCTATTAAGACTATTTATATAGACGACAACCGTTCCTCTCATTTTAATCCCATCAGAGATACACTGAGAATACACAAAAATATGTTTATGGGTGCAGGGGGAAGCCTTATTTCCGTATTCTTAAGCATTATACTTGTGTCGATTATTGATATTTTCTGCGGCTGGAGCATGTGGCCGCTGAGGCTTTACGCGGTGGGTATGCTAAGTATTATTTTAAGCTGGGTTTTAAACCGCTTTGTCTGGTACAGGGATTTTAGCTTCAGAGGCGACAAACGCCTTGTTTTTTCTGCTATACTCAGATGGGTGCTGTATGTGCTTGTGATTATTTCTATGCATACGGTGCTTCCCTTTTTGTCTCTTACTTTTTGCTTCCTTGTGACCATTTTTCTGGTTATGGTGGGCGAATACTTTACCCGTAAATTTACGGCTCATTCTTAGATTATGATGAAGTTTCGAATTCTTAACATAAAAGACCTTGCCGCGGCGGATTTTGAGATTGCTTTTGGCGGTATGAGCAAAGAAAGACAGGAAAGGTGCCTTAGGTACAAATTTCTTGAAGACAGGCGGCGAATGGCTTTTGGCGAGATGCTTCTTAAAAAAATGCTATGCGAAGAATACAGGACCTCCGAAGAAAGCATAAGCCTTAAAAGTATGCCTTCGGGCAAGCCGGTGGCATATGTTGGTGGCAAAGAGGTTTTTGTAAGCATTAGCCACAGCGGTGACTTTGTAGCCTGTGCTTTTGCAGATACACCTGTGGGTATTGACTTAGAGGCGAAAAGAGAAATTAAGCCTGAATTTATCAGAAGAGTTTTAAATGAATCAGAACTGCGGTTTGTGAAGTCAAGCAGCAGTGAAACAGAAGCTTTTCTTAAAATCTGGACGGCAAAGGAAGCCTACCTGAAAATGACGGGTGAAGGGCTTTCGGGGCTAAGTAAAGCAGAAGTTTTGCCTTTTATTAAGGGCGAAGAAAAAGACGGGACGGTTTTTAAATCGAGCAATTCAGAGCATTATGTGTGCTCGGTTATTTTTGAACAATAAGCTTTGACAGGGAAGATTTATTCTTCCCTGCTTTTTTTGAAAAAATTTTAAAAAGTACCGTGAGTTTTTTCATATTTTTGCGTCTAAGTAATGTAGGGATAATTTGGAAGTTATCATAAAAAGGAGCTGTCTCACTTAAATTAGCGAGACAGCTCCTCTTTTCTCTTCATATATTCTTCAAATAGAAATCGTTTATCAGATTTATTAATTCCCTGTTAGCTTCCCTTGCTTTCAAAGAGTCAATACTATCAAGAAATTCATCTTCGGTTTCTTTGGGGATTTTGCCTTCAAAACGGGTTTTCAAATCCTCGTAGTCGTCGTGAATTTCTTCGCGGTAGGCATTAGCATCTTTAGTAAATAGCAGGGTTGTGTGGCCTGAGTTTTCATCATTTTCATAAAGCATAAACTCTGCGTTGGGGTTTTCTACCTCATCCTTATGAGCATAGATACTGCTGCCGTCAACCGTAACGGTAACGTCGTTTTCACAGTGTATAATAAGTGAGGGTACGTCGCCTTCGCTCAGAGCCTCGGCACTGCTTGTATTCATAATATCAGTGCCGAAAACCATAGCCTGATAGGCGTAAAGTGCAGGATATCCTGTAAAGGCTAAAGGTCCGACGTAATTTGTGCTCCACTCCATGGTAATTTCCATTGGTGAGTTTACTCCGCCTACTGTAGCAATTGCACATATATCGTGCTCAGTCATACTCATCATGGCACAGGCGTAGCCGCCTCGGCTGTGCCCGAACAAGAACAGGGGCAAATCCTTAAGGGCTGTGTCGGTTTCGATAAATCTAAGTGCATTGTCAAGGTCAATTACCTCTTGCGAAAAGCCTACCGAGGTCTTACCTTGGCTTTCAAAGCTTCCTGTGGTGTCAAAGGTAAACACCCTGTATCCCAAGTCAACAAATCCCATGGCGATTGAGGTGTATTCGTCAGCACCGCTTGCAAGTCCCGGAGCAATTACCACAACGCCTTTAGAATTACCATCGCCGTAAATGTAGCCCGTAAGCTTGTTTTCACCCGACATAAACTCTACTTTTTCTCTTTCGTAGGTATCCATAATTTCTGCGTAGCTTATGTTAATAGCAGTTTCCAAGGGGGTTCGGTCGTATCTGGGAAAAATAGCGTCGTATATAAGTTTAGTTACGGCAAGCATACCTAAAGAAAGCAGTAAAACTGCCACAATAATCACTGCCGTAATTTTAAGTGTTTTCCTAGTTACGGCTTTCCTTTCAGTCACGATTATTCCCACCTTTCTGTATATTTATTACTTAACGTCTATGTAGTTTTTGATTTTTTCAAAGGTTTTCTCGCCAATACCCTTAACATACATAATTTCTTCTTTGGTGTCAAACCCGCCGTTTTCTTCTCGGTAATCAATAATGCTTTGGGCAGTTTTCTCGCCGATATCATCTAAAAGGCAAAGGGTAGCTTTGTCTGCGGTATTAATGTTTATGGGTATATGTACGCCCTGCGGCAGTGTTTCGGTTGTGTTTACTTTAAGGTTTTCGTAAGAATTCGGCATAAAGCTTACTGCAAAGGCACTTACGATAAACACAAGCCCTAAAACAAAGATTATAATTTGGGGTTTACGAATATTTTTCATTGTTTTCTCCAAGTTGATACAAAACTGTAAATTGACTATCAGACTTAAAACAATTATTATGTAAGATAAGAGATTTTGTCAAGTCTTTAAAAGAAAATTAACGTAAAGAGGGGAAAAACTTGGTATTTTCAAGCCTTACCTTTTGGTTTATATATCTTCCTGTGGTGCTTATAAGCTACTATGTAACACCAAAAAAAGCACGCAACTTTGTGCTTTTTATCGTAAGCCTTGCCTTTTACGGCTGGGGCGAGCCTGTGTATATTATGCTGATGCTGGGCACCATTCTTATAAATTATGTAGCAGGCCATCTAATAAGTAAAGCCGAGGATAAAGGCAGAAAAAAGCTGTGGCTTATACTTTCGGTTGTGCTTAACTTAGGTTTTCTTGTGTTCTTTAAATATTCGGGAATGATAGTAAATACCCTTAATTTACTACCCTTTATAAATATTAATTTTACTGCTCCTGCATTGCCTATAGGTATAAGCTTTTACACCTTTCAGGCGATGTCTTACACTATTGACGTTTACCGCGAGGATTGCAAGGTGCAGAAAAATCCTATGCTTTTGGGCACATACGTAACTCTTTTTCCGCAGCTGATTGCAGGCCCCATTGTACGTTATACAGATGTTGAGGCACAGCTTACCGCAAGGAAAGAAACCCTTGAAAAATTTAAAAGCGGTACCATACTTTTTCTTGCAGGTATGGGCAAAAAAGTGCTTTTAGCCAATCAGTTTGCACTTATGTATAAAAACTTAAGCGAAACAGGTGAAGCCTTAGGTGCTTTGTCGTCTTGGGCAGGACTTTTGGCACTTACTCTGCAGATTTACTTTGATTTCTCAGGCTACAGTGATATGGCAAGAGGTTTAGGCAGGATGATAGGCTTCGAGTTTATGGAAAACTTTAACTATCCCTATATTTCTCGTTCTATTACCGAGTTCTGGCGCAGGTGGCATATTTCTCTTTCAACGTGGTTCAGAGATTATGTTTATATCCCCTTAGGCGGTAACCGCAAAGGCTTTAAGCGGCAGATTTTAAATCTTTTTATTGTATGGCTTTTAACTGGACTTTGGCATGGTGCTTCTTATAACTTTGTAATCTGGGGACTTTATTTCTTTGTGATTTTAGCCGCCGAAAAGCTTTTCTTAGGTAAAATTTTAAGCAAAGCCCCTAAAGCGGTATGTCATATTTACTCTGTATTTCTGATTATGTTAGGCTGGGCAATTTTCAGTTTCGACAATATGTCGGATTTGGGCGTTTTTTTTGCATCCCTCTTCGGTGCAAACGGACTTTTGGCAAGTGAGGCTCAGGCTTCTATAATGCTTAATTATCTGCCAATTTGCATTGTTGGTTGTGTGCTCAGTACACCTGTGCTTAAAGCTCTTTACAAAAAGGTAAGAAATGCAAAGTGTGCGGTGGCTTTTGAGTGCGTTTTTTGTGCCATTATTATGGTTTTATGTACAGCGGCACTGGTAAGCGAGAGCTACAACCCCTTTATTTATTTCAGATTTTAAGGAAAGGCGGAGAGAATATTGAAAAATAAATTCATAAAATTTCTGCCTGCGGCACTTTTTATTGCTTTTACTCTTTCTCTTGGTATAGCGTTCTTTGCTTTGCCGAAAAAAGATTTTAGCGATTACGAAAAAAGATATTTGGCTGAAACTCCGATTTTCAGCCTTAGCAATTTGCTGTCAGGAGACTTGGTTAAGGAAATTGACGGCGACTCCGAAAATGGCACAACAGGCTATGTCTCTGACCACTTCCCTTTCAGAAGCTTTTTTGTAGGACTTAACTCCTACTATAACCTCGGCTTCGGCAATACTGCAAATTCCGATTATTATTTTGGTGAAGAAGGCTTTATTATTACAAAGCCTTACAACGTCCGGAGGCTTGACACTAATATCAAGGTTTTGAATTCATTCAGCGAGGATATGAATGTTACCTTAGGCGTTGTACCCAGTGTAGGCTATATTTTAGAGGATAAGCTACCCCAAAATCACATAAGCTACAAGGATGCCGAGGTTTATGAAAAGCTGAAAGCAGAGCTTAGTGAAAATATAAATTACTGCGACCTCGAGGCGGTTATGAAGGATTTCTACAGTAGCGGCGAAGCTCCTTACTACAAAACCGACCACCATTGGACTACTTCTGCGGCGTATGAAGCCTACAAGGCTCTTTCCTCAGAGCTTTCCTATATTCCAACGGACGAAAGTTATTTTACAAAGACAGAGTATGAGGGCTTTTGCGGTACAACGTATTCTTCAAGCGGTTATTTTTTAGCCGAACCTGACACGTTGGTGCTTTGGGAACAAGGTGCCGTAAGTTCAAGGGTAACCGTTGATATTCATGAGGGCGAAAGCGTAAAATCCTATGACTCTATGTTCTTTTTAAATCACCTTGACGAGCCCGATATGTACCCCGTGTTTTTAGACGGCAACCATTCCTTGGTTAAGATAAAAAATCCGGACGCCGAGGGTGGTAAGCTGCTTGTAATCAAGGACAGCTACGCCCACGCACTTGTACCGTTTTTAGCCGACAATTACAGCGAAATAGTTATGGTTGATATGCGTTATTATAAGGAAAGTGTAAGCGAGCTTTGCAAGGCTGAGGGCATAAGTGATGCACTTATCCTATATAGTATATCAAACTTTTGTACTGATACAGGGCTTGCATTTTTAGAGTGACTGTTAGTCACGGTGGGTAGTGCACCTGTGGACAGAAAATATAGAGACAACCTTTTGTTAACGGCGGGTTGAATAAAAACTGAAATTAACAAACCCGAAGCGGACTTTATAAAAATCTGCTTCGGGTTTAAGTTTTATTTAAGAAGCTCGGTGAGCTTTGTGACGGTTTCCTCAATAGTAAACTCGTCTGCCTTTACGGTTATGTCGGCATATTTTTGATAAAGAGGAGTTCGGATAGCAAAAATATCATCCAAGGTTTCGCCTTCTGCAAAGGTAATGCCTCGTGTCTTTATGTTTACGAGTCTTCTCTTAAGCTCATCAAGACTTACGTCGATATAAACAACCGTAGAGGTTTCCTTAAGGTGCTCCATGGCTTTTTCATAAAGTATCATAGAGCCGCCTGTGGCAATTACTGTGTCGCCTACAGTAATACTTTCGCCAATTTCACATTCGACTTTTTCAAAGTACGCGAGGCCCTTTTCTTCGATAATATTCTGAAGCGTAGTGCCTTCTTTTGCGCAAATCAGCAAGTCAGTGTCGGTAAAGCTTTTACCAAGGGTTTTTGCCAATATAACGCCAACGGTGCTTTTGCCGCAACCGGGCATACCCACAAGAACAATGTTCTTCATTATTCACCTATATAAATTGGTTGAAATTTTGGTGCAATGGTCATATTGCAGGTAACGTTGTCAAAATCATAGCACCACTCGATAAACTCGTATCTGTATCCGTTAGAGTTGGGCTTTACAGGGTCAGGGGGTGCCACAGCGGCGTGACCCTTGACAACAGACTGGGTGCTGATGATTGAGCCGTCGTAGTTAATGAACGTAACCGTGTAGGTAGAGTTACCTGTGGTCATAACAAGCCACTCGCTGCCCTCAAGCTCGCCTTTGCCGTCGTACCAGTTGATGTTACCACCCTGCATTTCTGTCTTAAAGGTTGTTATTTCGGGACGCTCGCCTGAGTGGTTGTAATAGTAAACCTCGGGCCATACGGGATTTTCAGCAGGCTTTGCGTTATTAATGTAGTCGGTAATTTTTTCGTTGTTTCTGATTTTTCTTGCACAGACAACTGTTCTGAATTCATCGTATTCGTAAGAGCAGGTAGAAAGTGTAATAAGCTGGTCGTCCTCGTTAATGGGAACGGGAACATCGATAAGAGAGCGAACCTTCATGTTGTAAACGTAGTTCATAAACTGAGCATCGGAATCAAAGCTACCCATAAGGTAGTTGAAGAAATCGCCGTGGTCTTCGAGGGTGTTGGTTTTTACAACCGCGAAGACAATCCACTGCTCGTTGCCTTCGGGAGTATTGAAGAAGAGTGTGGGATTCTTTTTGTAGAAGTCCATATCGATTTCGTACTTGCCGTAGTCAATAAGGGACATATACATAGAGCCGTCTCGCATAGAGTGACCATGGGTAAGTATGTTGCGACTCTTGACGCTGTCTTTACTTCTGTGGTCGATAAAGATACTGCCTGCGTAGTCGTCGGACTTGTCGTAACTACGGTAAAGGTAGTACTGATAGCCATAGCCGTCTTCCTCGGATTCAAGCACAGGATAGTTAATAGGTGCATTGTGGAAGGTTATCCAGCCCTTAATATCGGTGTTGATTTTTTTAAGTGCATTCCAGTCCTGCTTGTCCTCGTAAGGGGTGCCGTCGGGCCATGTTGTGTCTTCCATGCCGTCAGCTACAGTGGTTGAAGGAGCAGTAGCTTCTAAGGTGGTTTCGATTGTAGACTCGTCGGGAGTTGCTACAGAGGTGTCAACGCCTAATACGCTTACAAGAAGAACTGCAAGACCGCAAACCAGTACTACTGCCAATACGGCAATGACAATTACGAGAGCCTTCTTCTCCTTCAAAAGTTCCGTAAAACCGCCTTTTTTGTCGTTTTTATTTGCTTCTTCTGCAGTTTTAGCGTCAGCCTCGGGAGCAGTGCTTTCCATTTCTACTACCTCGGGAGTATTATTTTCTTCCTGAGGATTTAAGTTTTTATCTTCCATAAATATACCTCACTTATATGAATTTTAAAAATCTACAGGTGAATTCATACAATTACCCATTATATGTAATATCATAACAGAAAAGCCTGCGGTTTTCAACCTGCAAAAGGAAATTGGATAAAAATTCCCAAAACCGTCACAAAATACGGCAAGATATTTCATAAATAAATGTATCTTTGCTGTGAATACTATAGTTGAGGTGAATTTTATGAATGATACAGAATTTTTAAATCTTATTTCAAAAAATGCCGAAATGGGCAAGGTGGGTATAGACAGCGTTATGGACTACACCCGCGACGAGCGAATGCGTGAGGCCTTAAGGGTTCAGGCTAAGGAGTACGACAAAATCTACTGCGAAGCCGCAGAAATGCTCAAGGACAGAAACGCCGAGATCAAGCACGTAAGCCCTATGGCAAAGATGGGCTCTGAGATGACTTCGGCAATGAAGACAATGACGGACCATTCCGCCGCAAAAATTGCAGAGATGATGATACAGGGAAGCACCATGGGTATTACAAAGCTTATGAAAAACCGCGGGGAGTATGACGGTAACGATGACGATATTCTAAGCCTTTCGGATAAACTGCAGAAAACCGAAGAGCAGAATATAAAAACTATGAAAGGATTCTTTTGATTTTTTGCTCCTTATAAACAACAACTCCCACTGCATTTTTGCAGTGGGAGAAATTTTGCAAATTATTTGCCAACGCCGTTTATAAGCTCGGCAGTTTTTGCTGTGATAGAGTTAACTTCTTCTAAAAGCTCCTGCTTGTAGCTGTCTCTCAAGGCTTTAAGCTCTGCGATTTCTTCCTTAAGGGTCAGCACCTCGGCGGCCTTTTCCATAACCGCTTTTTCGGCTTCATTTTTTGCACGCTCTATAATTTCTTCAGAAAGCTTCTTTACCATCAAAAGGGCTTCGGTAACGTCCTTTTCGCGGCTTTCAAGCTCTTTGATACGCTTGTTTTTTTCGTGAAGCTCGTCTAAAAGCTCCTCGACATCGTCGGCGATTTCTTCTAAGGCGGCGTCTACGCCTTTGCCCTCGTAATACTTTCCTTTTTTAACGGTAAACTCGTAGCCTTCGATTTTTGCACGGGAGATTTTCATACAGTTTACACCCCATTCAGGCAGATTTTTACATCATAATCTATTATATACTACGAAGTATAACATAAATATTGTGGTTTGTAAACTATTATTTTCTACATTTTGTGCTTTTTATAAGTTAAGGCTTTTGTATTCTCTGTTAAGAATTTCGCAGGAGGCGGCAAGGCTTTTAAGCTCTTCCTCATTCAGGTCAAGCTCAATTAGCCTGTCGACACCTTGATTGCCTACTATGCAGGGTGTGCCTACAAAGACCCCACGCTCGCCATATTCGCCTTTAAGCCTTGCCGACACAGTAAGCACGGTTTTTTCATCGTTTAAAATCGCCCGTACAATTCGGGTGATGGCTATACCTATGCCGTAGTAGGTGGCACGCTTTGCTTCGATTATTTTCTGTGCCGCTTCTCTTACTTCGGTTGCAATACGCTCCATAGCTTCTGCCTCAAATTTATGGGGATTGTCTTCAAGCACCTTGTTTATAGGTTTGGTGGAAATCATAGCCTGACTCCATGGTACAAACTCACTGTCGCCGTGCTCGCCGATTATATATGCGTGGACGTTTCTGGGGTCAACGCTGAAATAATCGCCCAAAAGGTACCTGAGTCTTGCTGTGTCAAGAGTTGTGCCGGAGCCGATAACCCTTGAGGGATTAAAGCCTGAAAGCTCGTAGGTGATACGGGTCATAATGTCCACAGGATTTGTGGCAACAAGAAAAATCCCCCCGAAGCCGCTTTCGGTTACAGCGGTAACTACAGATTTAAAAACCTCGCAATTTCTTTTAAGAAGCTCCAGCCTTGATTCTCCGGGTTTTTGATTTACTCCTGCCGATATGATGACAATGGTTGCATCCTTGCAGTCGCTGTAATCGCCTGCGTAAATCTTCATACTTGAATGCGAAAAAGCAAGTCCGTGGTTTAAATCCATTGCCTCACCCTTGGCACGTTTTTTGTCAATATCTATAAGCACAAGCTCGTCGCAAACATTCTGATTAAGTGCAGAGTAGGCAAAGCTCATACCCACCATACCTGTACCTATAAGTGCTACTTTTCTGTTTTTTGTCATAATACTCCGACCTTTCGGTTTTATCATTCCACCGTTTTCAATAATTATTTAGTCTGCTGATAAAGTAGTTTTCGTCTAAAGTGTTAAGCCACGCAAAGTAAGCTTCGTGCATATGATTTGCAACCACAGGCGTGCTTTCAAGCGAGGTGGTGGTTTTAAGCTCGTTTTCCGAAAGGCCGCTGAAAACAAATTCGGTAATTGGACATACCTCGGGAATAGCTTTACAGCTAAGCATAAAGAGTCCGTGTAAAATGGGATTTTCTCCACTCATAACTGCCGCTAACTTCATCATATAGTCATACATTGTAAGCTGAAAGCCGGCTACACTGATTTCTTTTTGATAGTAATCTTCGGGTGTAGGTGCAAGGACTGAAAGGTAGTTTATGATGTTTTTTACGTCCCTGCCTTTGTTAGGAAAGTCCAGAAGAGGCTCGCAGTTGTCGGCAAGGTAGGCTTTTTCCATATCCTCATAAAGTCGGTCGAAGTTTTCAATGGTGTCTGCATCAGGAAGCTCCACCGTCTGACCGTAGCGTTTGTAGCCCCACTGGGGCAGAGGAATGTAGCAGATAAAGTCCTGAGGATTTACGACGTTTATAATACTTTTGTACGCTTCATTTTGAGAAGCCTCGTTCATAGTAGTGTTAGGACATGCAAAGGTATAAGCGGAAATTTTAGCAAAATCTCCTTTGTCGATAAGTCGTGCCGACACCATATTTGCTACAGCTGCCCCTCGGGAATGGCCTGTAACAAAAATTTCGGTATCATTGGAATTGATATTGTGTCGGGCAGAATATTCTATGATGTTTTCTAAAACCAAATCTGCGGCTTTAGAAAAGCCTGCATGCTCTACGCCATCGCCTATATAAAAGTTCGAGTACCATTCTTCATCCTTGGTGCCGCGGATAACCCCAAGGAGAAACCCCTCTTTATATGCAAGCACAAGTCCTGCTTTGTTGTCGGATTTAGATGAGTTTTCATACTGAAAGAATTCCACGTATTTATATCCGTCGTTTTCAAGAGTTGCACTAAGGCTTACAGGATAGCCTGCCAGAGCACACAGCCTCAGGCTTCGTTTGGCTGTGTCAAGGCTAAAGTTAAAGTCCGAAGTTATTTGATTGGCGTTGGTAGAAACCTCTTTGCCCTGACTTTGGGCATAAAAAACACCACAGCAAGCCGAAAGTATGGCCGCTGTGGCGATAAAAAGTGAAATAAATCTTATTTTCAAGCTTACGACCCTCTCAAATATTAAGTATCTGAGTGGCGATAGCAAAGAATACCAGAAGCGAAACGGTATCAACAATGGTGGTAATGAAAGGACTTGCCATAACAGCAGGGTCCACGCCGATTTTCTTTGCCACCATCGGCAAAGAACAGCCGACGATTTTTGCCACAACTACAACAATAAGAATTGTTAAGCTGACGACAAGTGCTACCGTCGGGGTAACGTCGGGATTATGAAGAAGCATCTGGTCAACCAAAAGCATTTTGCCGAAGTTGACAACCGCAAGAGTTACACCGCAGATGATGGAAACTCTGCACTCCTTAAAAATAACCCACAAAAGGTCTTTAAACTCGATTTCTTCAAGGGAAAGAGCACGAATAACGGTAACCGAGGACTGGCTGCCCGCGTTACCTGCAGTACCCATAAGCATAGGAATGTATGCCGTAAGTACCAGAGACGCCGCTAACTTGTCTTCAAAGCTTGAGATTATTATGCCCGTAAAAGTGGCAGAAATCATAAGCAATAATAACCAAGGAAAGCGGTGCCACCACGTTTCAAAAACGCCGATTTTGGTGTAAGGCTTATCCGAGGAGGTAATAGCAGCCATCTTCTGGATATCCTCGGTGGTTTCTTCCTCCATAACGTCAACAGCATCGTCGAAGGTAACGATACCTACAAGACGGTTTTCAGTGTCAACAACAGGAACAGCCATAAAGTCGTAATTTCTAACGATTTGAGCAACCTGCTCCTGGTCGTCAAGGGTGCCTACGGAGATAACATTTTCCTCCATAAGGTTTTCGATAATGTCATCCTCGTCAGCAAGCAGAATGTCCTTGATTGTAATAACACCGGCTAATGTTGAATCATCGCGGGTTACATAGCAGGTGTAGATAGTTTCCTTATCAACGCCTGTACGGCGGATGCGAAGGATTGCCTGGTCAACCGTCATGCTGGGACGAAGATTTACAAACTCCGTTGTCATAATGGAGCCTGCACTGTCGTCGGGGTATTTTAAAAGCTCGTTAATCTGTTTTCTTGTCTCAGCGTCTGCCTGACGTAAAATACGCTTAACAACATTAGCAGGCATTTCCTCAATAATGTCAACCGCGTCGTCCGCGGAAAGCTCATCTACAACTTCTTTAAGCTCGCTGTCAGAAAAGCCTTTAATCAAAAACTCTTGGGTATCCTCATCCATTTCAACAAAAACGTCAGCCGCAAGCTCCTTAGGTAACATTCTGAATAAAATCTGAATCTTGGAGTCGTGGAAATCGGCGAACATTTCGGCAATGTCGTAGGCATTCATAGTGGTAAGGATATCCCTGAGGGTTTTGTACTTCTTGTCGTCAAGAAGCTTGTTGATAGTAACATCAACAGTTACAAAGTTCCTTTCCATAAGTGTTTCCTCCTAAAATTAATAGGCGGAAGTAAAAGACACTTTTCCCTCAGTTTATATTGCAGCAGAGTAAACAAACGCAGAAAAATCTGCAAAAATCATACTGCAACTTCGCCCGGGAACCGTGCCGGTACTACTTCCTGCGTCCATTAACTCTCACCTCTCTAAAGTAATATTATGCGGCAAAATTCAAACTTCACCGCTATTTTATAATTTTATTCCTTTTTTTCCTCAAAGTCAATAAAAGCAGAACAAAAAATTAAACCAAATTTACTTTTTGAAAAAGAACATTTTTTACGTTGCTATAAAAACGTTTCTATGGTAAAATTATTGAAGAAAAATAAAAGGAGGAAAATATGCTTACTTTTGTTTGTTACCCCAAATGCACCACCTGCAAAAAGGCAGAGAAGTGGCTTAAGGATAATAAAATTGAATACGTATTCAGAGATATTAAGGTGAATAACCCCACCTTTGATGAGCTAAAAGCATGGTATAGCTTAAGCGGTGAGCCTTTAAGAAAGTTTTTTAACACCAGCGGTATTTTATATCGCTCTTTAGAGCTTAAAGATAAATTGCCCTTGATGAGTGACGAAGAAATGCTTAATCTTTTAAGCTCTGACGGTATGCTTGTTAAAAGACCTCTGTTGATTTCTGATAAATATGTGCTTATTGGTTTTAAAGAGTCACAGTGGAGAAACATATTAATAATGGAATAACCTTAAAAGCAGACTTTTTAGCAAAAGTCTGTTTTTATTTTTGTGATAAAAACGCTTTTATCACTAAAAATTTTCTTTTATCCCAAATTGTTGCGATTAAAGATTTTGTTTGGTAAGCTATAACCATAACAACTGAAGTTACTAAAAGCATTAGAACAAACGAACAACTTTAATAAATTTGGAGATGATTTCAAATGAAAAATGTAAACACAAGAAAGAACCTTTTACTTAAGAGTATGTTAAGCATGGTTATTGTAGCAATGGTATTAATGACGGTTGCAAATGTTGCTGTTTTAACAGCAAGTGCACTCAGTCCTGATTCTATTCCATACGGGGAATGTAGCGACGAAGTTTGGATACTGGAGAGAAGACTGGATGAGTTAAATTATATGCCTACAGAACCTGACGGTGAATTTGATGAATATACAGTTAGGGCTATAAAGGATTTTCAATATTTAAATAATCTTGAGTCTACAGGAAGGACAGATGAGGAAACCTTACACTTATTGTTTTCCGACGACGCTGTACCCAGAGAGTTTCCGGCAAGAATAAAATAAAAGCTAAGAAGTAAGCTTTGTTAATTTACACAAACATAATCTGTGTAGCATTAACAGTGCCGGAAATATATCTTAATAAGATACCGTTTAACCATGTGCATAAGGTTAAACGGTATTTTGCTATAAATTGATTTCTTTATTGTCAATTTCACGCTTTATGCTTTCAAAGGTTACGCCGTATTTTTCGGCAATGTCTTTGGCGTAGCTGACACCCTGAGGAGGTGCAATGAAAATTTTAAAGGAGCGTTTGCCGTTTTCAACTCCTGTAACCATACTTTCGATTTTGCTGTCGCCTTCAATAGTGCTGTTGATTTCGTCAAGGTTTCGTGCAAGGTCGTGCATATGGGTATTGAAAATACATCTGACACCTAAGTACCTCATAGCCTTGATAACGTCCTTGGCAATGTAAAGACCTTCCGAAACGTTGGTTGTGGCAAGGCTTTCGTTTAAAAGCAGTAAGCTTCCTTTGGTAGCAGAGGTGAAAATTTCCGAAAGACGCTTGCTTTCCTCGCCAAGCCTGCCTAAATCGACGGTGTCGTTTTCATCAGCAGGGAAGTGAGTGAAGATGTTATCGGCAGGACTTAAGCTCATTTTATCACAGGGTACGTAAATACCGTTTTGTGCAAGCAAAAAGGCAAGTCCTACTGCTTGTGTAATGGTGGTTTTGCCGCCGCGGTTAGGGCCTGTCAGAATATAAATACGGGCACTATCGTCAAACTTAAAGTCGTTGGTGATAATATCCTCGGCTTTTGCGGAATCTTCCTCGCTTAAGGCTTTAATGGCAAGCTTGATGTTGTAAATGCCCTTTGCATCGGTTAGGCGGTTGCCGCTTTTTAAAATTTCTGGCTTTGAAAGGGTAAAGCCTTTTTCTAAAATTTTGTCAGCAAGCTCAGCAAATCGGATGTAAAAGGTGATTTCGGGCATCAGGGTAATAAAGGTGTAGCCGCTGTTGCCTACGTATTTGTTAAGGGTGGATTTCATGTTGTTGACGGTACGCTTCAGTATATCCGTCACAACCCTTTTAAGTGCATCGGACATAGGGTCAGCACCCGTAAGGCTTGATGAGGCAAAATCATTGACGTCGTTTTGTGCACCGATTACAGCAGTGCCTAATCCAAAGCTGACAGTAGATGGATTAGCAGGATGGAAGCTTGTAAAGCCGGTTACGTCATTGCCATGGTGAAGCTCGCTTTGGTTTGAGGCAAAACTAATAAATCTTTTAAGGAGTCCGCTGTCGGTAAAAGCTTTGTCGTTAAGAGAAATTACTCCTACGGTTTTGGGGCGGAGCAAATTGTCAAGGTTAACGCCTAAAGTGATGCTCTTAAGACTTCGGGCTTTCTCAAAAAGCTCCTCAATATCTTTTTTTAGGTCAGGAAAGCCGCTGTCCGCGTAGATTGACTGAACCATTTCCTTAAGCTTTAAAAGTCCCTCGGACTTTACGTCGATTTCCTCTAAGGTGGTTTTTATGGCTGTGATGCAGTCAACGTAGCCGTC
>JAUNEH010000056.1:6796-11315 GCA_030525665.1 Ruminococcus sp. | reverse complement strand
CTTGCCACTATGGAAAACGGTGAGAAAACTTATGTATCCAGACAGTACGCAAACGAATTTAAATTCAAACTTGGTATCGGAGGTATCAGATAATGAAAAATAAAATGAAAGAGTTTTTTGCAAAACTTCCCCAGTCAATTATGCTTATATTCGGAATTGTGATTGTAGTATTCACAACAGTAGCTTTAGCCAACGGCTTTGAGGCTTTGTCAGTTTACAGAGTTTATCAGCTTTTAGGAATTGCGGTAATTGCAGGAGCATTGATGCTTGTTGCTTTCAGCGATATTTTTATCAAAAAAATGAATCAGATTTTAAGAGCAGTTATCTTTATGATCCCCCTTATGATAACAACTCTTGTATTCGCTTTGGCTTTCTCTTGGTTTCCCGCAGGAAATATTAAATCCTGGGCATTTTTCCTTACAATATTCCTTGTGTGTTTTGCAGGTTGCTTTGTAATCTTCCTCATCATCAATTTTATCGAGAAACTTATCAGAGGAAAAAAATATACCGAAAAGCTTAAGGAATACCAGAATAAAAAATAATGACAAATTTAATATATACTAACAATAAAGCACTTACGGTTTTAATAAACTGTAAGTGCTTATTTTTTATGTTCATAACCTATTTTAATCCCGCCGTTAATGAAAAGCTGAAAATTATATCAACCTATACAAAGGCGGAACTGCCCTGTGGGTGGCTAACCCACTTACCAGTGCTCGCCTAGAATGAAGTTTACGCCTTCCTCTTTGAGCTTTACGAGGCGTAAGTTGTAGGCTTCCATTGCTTCTTTTTCAAAAGCCACATTGCCATTAAATCCTGCCAAAGATAAAATACGTTTAGTAAGCTTGGGGTTAAGGGGTAAAATGGGACCTAACACATAAGTAGCAAAGAAGTTCTTGTAGTGTATTCCCTCAAATTTATCGTCGGGATTATTGCCGATACCGCCTTTGACGCTTATAAACGGAGTATCGCATTTGCTGTAGATATATGCAAACTGAGAACGGCAACCTACAACCTCTATATCTTCATAATCGCCTAAAAACATAGAGTTGTGGCGGAAATACTCAGAGCTGCGTTTTGAATAAAATGGGAATATACCAAGTGCATCCCACTTATTATCATCCTCGGCAATATACTCGCCGAAAAGCTCCATAGCATTGCCTGTGCAAAGAAAAACCACGCCTGCCTCTATACATTCCTTAATTCGGTTTACATAAGGTTTGAGGGCCTTTATTGCAAAAAGCTGGCTTTTCTCGGTCATGGAGCCAATGTAAATCATATCAACTTCATTATTGATAAAATGAGGCTCTGACTGCAGAGAAGTTTCGATAAACTCTGCGTCCTTGCAGGTTTTCTTAAGATAAAGAGCATTACCTGCATCACCATAAACTGTTGAAAGCTCAGGGAAAAGAAGCTCTATTTTCATTTTGTCTCTCCCCTTTCCTTTTTGATACGCTCGGTAATTTCAGCAGTAACCTTGCGAGCCTCTGCAGAGGTGTAGATATCGTAAACTATGTAAACGGTCTCAACATCGCTGATGTCTGCATAGTTTAAAACGTCAAGGTGCTTTGGAATGCAGATAATCTTACCTTCGTCAACACCTGCCAAGAGCATTCTAAGCTTATGGTCAAGGTATCTGTCACCGCCAAGGACAATTTTTGTTACGCTGTCATCATTCAAGAACTCGTAGTCGGTATCGTAAAACCAGGCTACAGTTTCACTTTTCTTGGGATTCTCGAAGATTTCATCAAGAACCATTAAAAGAAGCTTTTTAGACTTGTCCTTTTTGATATTCTCAAATACAGTAGAAACCGCTGTAGGATTGTGAGTTTTTGCAAGCTTGCGGTGAATATTTACACCGCACACAACCTCGCTACCTTCGCGGGATGCAGGGGGCTTGATTGAATCAAGAGCCTTGGCAATATCCTCAGGCTTTTCGCCGATATCACGAAGAATAGAAACAATTGCGGCATTATTATAAATATTATGAACAGCCGAAGACGGTATGGGATATGTAAACTCACCCTTCTCTTCTCTAACTGTCATTTCATTTGCCCCTGCTGACTCAACCAAATAATCTCTGGTGGGGGCTTTAAAGCCGCAGGAAGTACATTTATATTCACCAATATTGCGGTAGTTGCGGTAAGTATACTCAGGCTTACCTCCGCATTTCAGGCATACGGGATAATCATCAATAAGTGTATCAAGTGGATTTGTACCAAGGTACTTTGCACCAAAAGCTACACGACGATTACTTTCACCAATTAGCGAGCTTACTGGGTCATCACCGCACATAACAACAACGCTTTCGGGTGAACCTTCTGCCGCACGTCTCAGGCGGTCAGCGATATACTCGGGGTTACCGTTTCTAAGCATTGAATCACGGGAAACGTTGTTGACAATAAGGTATGTAGGCTTAAGGCGTGGCACATTAACAGGAGAGATAAGCTCGTCAGCCTCGATAATTGCAACGTCTTTTATAGGCTTATTAAAGATGCTTACAGCATCCAGAAGGCACCTTGCCTGACCTGCGTTATGATTGGCTCCCCAATCGTTGTAAGCTACCTTGTAGCCAAGCTTTTTGAGGGTTTCGGCAAGCATATTGGAAATTGTGGTTTTGCCGTTAGTACCTGTAACGACAATTGTAAGCTTAGGCTTTGCTACACGAGCTAAAAAATCCTCGCAAATTCTGACAGACACCATACCCGGGCGGTCGTCACGTTCTGCGTGAAAAAGCTTCCATAGAAAGAGAAAGGTTTTTCCACCCCATAACCCTATCCAGAACCTTAATTTATTCATAAAAATCCCCTCATAATATATTGCATACTTACTTTTTAGTAAGATGTAATTTTCTGAGAACCCCTTTAAATTTATTTAAATCCATTACGTCAGTAATTGCACCGAACCTATACGCAAGAAAACCATAAACCGCCGCACCTACTAATGCGTAAAGTCCAAGCTGAAGCACAAGCAAAATTCCTCTTGACTCAACAACAGGAAGCAGGAATTTAAGAAGCATAACAACAGCTATCATAGACGCAGTCGGAACAATAATCTTCAAAAACACCTTGAGTGTAGGCATATATCCGACTTTGTACTTTCTCCATAGAGAAGCAAGAAGCATAAACAGTGTTACGGAATAACCAACCACACTTGCGGTTGTGGCACCTAAATAGGCAGGAATTCCCATATACTCAAACAGGTATATAAAAGGCAAGTCCAGACCTGCGTTTATGAACATACCAACGATAGTAAAAATCACAACGTGCTTACCCATATCGATGCTTTGCATTGCCATACTTACCACCGCAACCACAGAGCCGATAACATTCATAGCAACAGCAAGCATAAGAATTGTTGCACCATAATCGCTGTATCCGTAGAAAACCCTGTAAACAGGCTCGGCAAGGGCAATTATACCTGCCGCCATAGGAATCGATACGACAATAATAGTTCCCATACCTTGGTTAATCTTAAAACCAACCTCGTTCATCCTGCCTTTAGAAAAGCTTTCGGCAATATGAGGTGCAATGCTGTTGGTAAGCCCCATAGAAAGAGCAGTAACAATCATGCAGATTTTAGGAATCCACGTAGAGGCAATGCTGGTAATTGTCTGGGTATCAACCGCACTGTAGCCAATGCTATGAAGGCCAACAAGCAAAAGCTTCATATCAACAATGCTGTAAACACTTGAGGATACCGACACAAGCACAATAGAAAGGCAATAGGTAAAAATCTTTTTCAGAATATTCTTAGTACTATCGGGCTCGGCTTCTACCTCGCACTGAAACAGTTCTTTATTTTTTCGGCTTTTAAGAAGCAGATAAACAAGGGCTACCGCCGCACCTACCGATGCACCGAAAAGTGCAACACAAACGCCCACTGTTGTGCTCAGTTTAAAAGCATAAACAACAAGAGAAGCACCAGCCAAAACAAATACAATCCTGACAATCTGCTCAATTACCTGACTGGTAGAAGAAGCAGACAGGCACTTGTGCCCCTGCAGATAACCTCGCTTCATACTAAGAAACGGCACAATCAGCAAACAGAACGACACAGCTCGTATAGCAACAGCTACCTCGTTAACCGTAACGCCGTCGGTCATATCGGCAATGTAAAAGCCTGCAAGCTGACTTGCAAAAAGCTGTAGAATTATAAATGCCGCTACAGATACCGCAACAACAATTTTTAGCCCTAAGCTATAGGCCTTTTCTTTGGTGCGATACATCCCTTTTGAGGCGTACTCGCTAATTACAATACTGATTGCAATAGGTATACCCGAGGTAGAAATATCAAGAAACAGCACGTAAATGTTATATGCAAAGGAATAAATTATACTTCCTCTCTCACCGATTATTTCATAAAACGGAATGTTATACAAAGCACCTAAAATCTTGGTAATTACAATTGCACCATAGGTTATGACAGCACCCTCGACAAAACCGTTTTTCTTAAGTTTTCCTGCCAAGCTTACATCTCCAGTCTTGTGGCATTTGCCTTAGTTTACTATTTTACTATT
>JAUNEH010000056.1:0-6786 GCA_030525665.1 Ruminococcus sp. | reverse complement strand
TTCTACCATAACGTAATATTATTTTCAACATCAAAGAGTAAAAACACTATTATTTAATAGGCTTTATTGCAATGCGGCAAAGACTATGATAAAACTATTAATGCTCGCAACATAAAGCTACCGATATGAAATATGGCGAGGGTATTCTATTTGCATACTATATCTTTATTCATTCTGCGGGAGTATGCTAAGAGAAGAAGACCTTTTCTCCTTTCCGTAACACCAAAAATCACCGTACAAAGAAGGAACCTATTGTAGAAAGCTTTAAGCTTTTATTTAAATTCCTGCCTATATATAAGCTTTATTATTTGATTATGAAAAGATAAAATCAACCGCCGCTTAGCTTAGCGGCGGTTTTGTTTCTTTACCTCTTCAACAGAGAATCGGGTTTTACAGATAGGGCATTCAAGCATTTTATAAACAAACTTAACGTCCCCACTTAAATAGGTATCACCTAAGGAAAAATCGTAATTCTTAGCATCAGCAGAGTTGGAGTTAACAATTCTTGATACCTTTATAACACTAAGTTTATCATTGCATTTGGGGCAGTAGTGCTTTCTTAAAAAGAAAAACGGATGTGAATTAATATGTTTTACACCTGAAATCATAAAATCACCTCAAATATTACTGAAAATAAAGTCTAAAATCTCCACCACACTTATTATTTATATCCTCGATTGATGTGAAGGCAACCTTGGATAATTGATTATATCCAAATAACGTTAAGTTATTATCAGTAAGGCATCTGATATCATGGCATAAGCCGGTTGATTCAGCACACTCTAGTTCAGAATCAGTTTTAAATATATACCAGACAACCAAGGTCTTTGGATTAGTCCAAAATGCACCGTAATAAAAATAATCACATATTTGAGGAGTTCTTTTATGAATCTCACTAACAGTTTTTTCAACTGCACGATTAATAATCCGTTCTGTCCTTGAGAAAATAATACGTTTTTTAGGCATACGTTTCTTATTAAACATAATTAGTATCACCTCTGATTTAATATTACTACACCTGTCGACCGCTGTCAACATTTTGTTTTAATTATAACACACAGTACAAAATATTTCTATTCAATATGAAATAAAATAAATCTAACATACGCTTCAGCGTATTTCATAGCGTTAGCTATTTCATATCCTTAACGGATATTTCATAAATCCTATCAGGTAATTATTTCATTGAAAAAAGGACTTCACAATGTGAAGTCCTTTTTCTGGTGGAGATGGCGGGAATCGAACCCGCGTCCGAAAATCGATTGCCACGGCTTTCTACGGGTGTAGTTGCTGTATTAAAAGTCCCTGTAGGCTCTCCCAACAACAGGATAGCTTAAAGGCAAGCCTCAGATTGATGACAGAGACCGAGACACTTCTCTGTTCACCTTTACCGCTAATCGACGCCTTATCCTATGTCGCGGTGGTCATAGGTAAGACGAGCAGCATTAAGCTGCTAAGGCAACTTTATTGTTGTCGTTTATTTTTAAGTTTACAGTTTTTTAAGCGTGACCTGCGACCGCTACCCGCTTACCGAGGGTCTCAACCCCCGTCGAAGCCATTGCATCCCCATATAGGGCAATGTCAACAGACATTGCAGTTATATATCATCTTATATGATGTGATATTCGCCTTGCGGCAAGTGATATTTTGCTTAGCAAATATTGTGGTGGCACGCTTAGGCGTGCGATTATGAATATCAAATTATATTATATACAATTTGATTACTAATTATTCAAAAAAACTTACCTTTGATTTTCTTTAAGTGCTCTTTCGATGTCGCGTTTTGCACTGCGTTTTGCGGCATCCTCACGCTTATCATAGAGCTTTTTGCCCTTGCAAAGTCCTACCTCAACCTTTACCTTACTGCCTGAAAAATATACAGCAAGAGGAATTAAGGTATAGCTTTGCTGTTTTATAAGTGAGAAAAGCTTTTCAATTTCCCTTTTATGCATCAGAAGCTTTCGGACACGCATAGGGTCTTTATTAAAAATATTGCCCTGCTCGTAAGGAGAAACGTGCATGCCATTTACGAAAATCTCACCCTGAACTATAGAGCACCAGCTGTCCTTAAGGTTAAGTGCACCCTTGCGGATAGACTTGACCTCGGTGCCGAAAAGCTCGATACCCGCCTCATACTTTTCCTCTACAAAATAGTCGTGGTAGGCTTTTTTGTTCTGGGCAACGATTTTAACATTTGTCTTTGTCACATTTCACTCCTGCCTTCCAACGCCTTTGTAAGTGTAACTCCGTCGGCATATTCAAGGTCACTTCCTACAGGAATACCAAAAGCAAGCCTTGTAACCTTTATTCCAAGTGCTTTTAAAAGCTTTGAAAGGTACATTCCTGTAGCCTCGCCCTCTACAGTGGAGTTTGTGGCAATAATAACCTCGGAAACCTCTTCATTGTTTACTCTGGCTAAAAGCTCCTTTATATAAAGCTCGTTGGGACCAACACCGTTTAAGGGTGAAATCGCACCATGAAGCACGTGATAAGTACCCTTGTACTCTCTCGTATTTTCAATGGCAATCGCATCTCTGGGAGTTTCCACAACGCAGATTACGGAATGGTCGCGGTTGAGGCTACTGCACACAGGGCACTGGTCAGAATCAGAAAAATTACAGCAGGTTTTGCAGTATTTAATCTTTTCGTGAGCCTCTGTTATAGCTGTTGCGAACTCCTCAGCTTCTGCCTTGGAAAGGCCAAGCACGTGATAAGCAAGCCTTTGGGCAGTTTTACTGCCGATACCGGGCAAAGACTCAAACTGCTCTACAAGCTTTGTCAAAGGTACTACGTTATATGCGTCCATCAGAACAAACCGGGGATGTTAAGCCCGCCGAAACCGCCGGAGATTGCACCCAACTTCTCTTCTTTTTCCTGATTAGCGGCTCTTAAAGCCTCGTTTACTGCTGCCATAACAAGGTCAGAGAGCATCTCGACATCTTCGGGGTCAACTACATCGGGAGAAATCTCGATAGACTTAACTTCCATTTTGCCTGTTGCAACTACCTTTACTGCGTTGCCGCCTGCGGTAGCGGTGTATTCTTTCTCTTCAAGCTCGGCTGTGGTAGCTTCCAAGTCGCTCTGCATCTTCTGAGCCTGCTTTGCAAGGTGCTGTAAATTTGTAGCACCGCCTGAGCCGTAGCCCTGAGGTAATCTTGCTTTCATAATTTATTTCTCCTTTAAACTTAATTAATTTTCTAAAATTTCAATATCGCTTTCTTTAAGCTCTGCTATAAGCTCCTCTAAGGGGTCTTTTTTTTCTTGCTTTTCTTCGGCTCTTTTATAAGGGCCTAATATATACCGCTTGCCTGTAATTTCCTGCACAGCATTTCTTAAGTTTTCACGCTGAGAGGAATTCTGTAGAAGCTTGAAGGGAATATCAGTCTTTGCATCAATCAGCAAATAATCGCCGCTGGCATAAGCAGTAGTACCCTCGAAGGATGATGCTATTACCCTTGAATACTGCTTAAGGTTGTCAACAACCTCGGGCCAGCTTTTAAGAGGCTTGGCATCAGCCATTATCGCCGACATATCCACAGGTTCACGCTTGAGCGCCTTTGGAGGCTGAGCTTTTATTTCTGTTTTTGGCTCGGCTTTTACAGCCTCATAAGGCTTAGGAGTTGAAAGGGGCACAGGCTTTTCTTCCTTTTGGGGAATTACTGTAGGCTTAGCCTCTTCTTTTTTCTCTTCCGACTTCTCTTCCTTTGGCTCTGTATATACAGGCTGAGGGTTTGAACCTAAAAGCTTAATTGTTTTCTCCAAAGCGGAAATTCGTGTAAGAAGTGCTTCGGTAGAAGCATCAAGCTCTGGAGCACTTAGCTTTACCAATGCAATTTCAAGCTCGGTGCGGTTGTCTGATCCCTTGCCCATTCGCTCAAAAGCTTTACCCAAAACATCCATAGCATAGACGATATCAGCAAGCGAAAGCATCTGAGCCTGGTCAAAAGCTATTTCATACTCGCTGTCGGAAAGAACAACCAAATCTCTTGGGTTTCGTACGGATTTTATCATCATAAGACTGCGGAAATGGTTGATAATTTCGTCGCACAGCCTCATCATATCTTTACTTTCAGAGTGAAGCTTATTAAGAGTAGACAAGGCTCGCTCGGTGTTTTTATTAACGCAGGAGCTGACAATATCCAAGAGACTTTCTTTTCCTGCAAGACCTGCGGCACGACGTACAATGTCGGCGTCAACACTTGACGAAATACCTATGCACCGGTCGAAAAGCGAAAGTGCATCACGCATTGCACCATCTGCAATTACCGCAATTAAAAGTGCGGCTTCGTCGGTAACGGTTGTATTTTCAAGCTCTGCAACATATTTAATGCGACTTGCAACGTCTTGCGGCTTGATTCTATGGAAGTCAAACCGCTGGCATCTTGACATTATTGTAGCAGGCAGCTTGTGGACTTCTGTGGTCGCTAAAATAAAAATAACGTGTTGTGGCGGCTCCTCAAGAGTTTTAAGAAGTGCATTGAATGCTTCGTTGGTGAGCATGTGCACCTCATCGATGATAAATACTCTGTACGAACCACGCTCGGGAGTATACGAAACCTTTTCGATAACATCTCTGATATCGTCAAGTCGGCGGTTAGAGGCGGCGTCCATTTCAATTACGTCAAAAATCTCGCCGTTTTCGATACCCTTACAGATTTCACACTGACAACAAGGATCTCCCTCATTAGGAGAAAGGCAGTTAACCGCCTTCGAAAGAATCTTTGCACAGGTGGTTTTGCCTGTGCCGCGGGTACCTGTAAAAAGATAAGCATGGTTTACCCTGCCGCTTTTAAGCTCGTTTTTAAGGGTAACGGTAACCTGAGGCTGACCTACAACGTCATCGAAAACCTTAGGTCTGTATTTTCTGTATAATACTCTGTAGGTAGACAAAGCTCCACCGCCTTTCGCTTAGAATGAGTGGGTCTAAATAAAAAATGCAAGCTAAACGCATCATTTACATAAGTGAACGACAGACTTACTGTATCGCAACAAGAGAACTGCTTAATGCTGCTCGGTTCCCCGCCTGACATGATTCACAGACCTTATTCGTACAGGGCCTGCCGTTCACTTATATAAACGAAAGCAAAGAGCTTGCATTCATTCATGATTTGACCGAATATGCAAACTGCGTATCAAATCTTAGTTATTATACCACAACAAAACCTTAAAAGCAATAGGATTTTTACTCAGATTTTGTAAAAGAATTAAATTTTTGTATATGATTTTAGGCTTATGTGTGCTATAATTATTAAATAAATTATTTTCGGAGTAAATTATGAGAGAAATATCTGCAAATACGATTACAGAAACCATAAAAAGACTGTGCATTGAGGCAAACTGCAATCTGCCAACGGATATGAAGCTTTGTATTGAACAGAGCTTTGAAACTGAGCCTTGGCCGCAAGCCAAAGATATTCTTTGCAAAATCATAGAAAACTATAACATTGCCGAAAAAGAGCACAAACCCATTTGCCAAGACACAGGTGCGGCATGTGTCTTCATTAAAATTGGGCAAGACGTACATATTAACGGCAATCTGACTGATGCAATCAACGAAGGTGTGCGACAGGGATACCGCGACGGTTTTTTAAGAAAAAGTATGGTCGGCGACCCTTTAAAAAGAGTTAACACAAACGACAACACTCCCGCCATGATTTACTACGACATCGTAGAGGGCGACAAAGTGGAAATCACCGTTGCACCCAAGGGATTCGGCAGTGAAAATATGAGCAGAATTAAGATGCTTAAACCCTCTGACGGAGTCGAAGGTGTTATAGACTTTGTAGTTGAAACCGTTGAAAAAGCAGGTTCTAACCCTTGTCCGCCCATTGTAGTAGGTATAGGCATTGGCGGCACCTTTGACAAATGTGCCTTACTGGCAAAGCAGGCACTTTTAAGAACCGCCGACAGCGTTAACCCCATTCCCTATTATGCAGAGCTTGAAAAAAGCCTGCTTAACAAAATCAATGCTCTGGGCATCGGGCCACAGGGCTTTGGCGGCAAAACCACAGCTTTAGCTGTTAATATCGAGGCCATGCCCACCCATATTGCTGGACTTCCTGTAGCTGTCAACATCAACTGCCACGTTACAAGACACGTTAAGGAGGTAATATAAATGGAAATTAAAATCACTTTACCTCTTACAAAAGATAAGGTTAAAGCTCTTAAGGCAGGCGACAGCTGCCTGCTTTCGGGTGTTATGTATACAGGCAGGGACGCGGCACACAAAAGACTTTTTGAGCTGATAAATAAAGGTGAAGCTTTGCCTGTAGAGCTTAAAGACTCTACGTTTTACTTTGTAGGCCCTACTCCTAAACGAGATGGCGAGGCTATAGGCTCGGCAGGACCCACTACATCTTACCGAATGGATGCCTACAGCCCTGCTCTAATTGCTTTAGGACAGACAGGTATGATAGGCAAAGGAAAGCGAAGCGAAGAAGTTGTTGAAGCTATGAAAACCTACGGTGCCGTTTACTTTGGTGCCATAGGCGGATGCGGAGCACTTCTTTCAAAATGCATAAAAAAATGTGAAGTCGTTGCCTACGAGGATTTAGGCACAGAGGCAATTCACAGATTAGAGGTTGTGGATTTCCCCGTGGTTGTGGTAATCGACAGCTTTGGTAACAATCTTTACGAGACAGGACGTAAAGAATATCTTAACACCCTCAAGGAGGATAAATAAATGGACTACAGAAAAGAATCCTTAAAACTGCACAATCAGTGGAAAGGTAAAATCGAGGTTAAGGCAACTGTGCCGGTTACAAATAAAGAGGAGCTTTCATTAGC
>JAUNEH010000055.1:0-11664 GCA_030525665.1 Ruminococcus sp. | reverse complement strand
CAGGCCAGCTTACAGGTGTTGAGGGATATATGGAGTCTGCCTCCTCAGGTATAATTGCCGGTATCAATGCCGCAAATAAGCTTTTAGGTAAGGAAAGTGTTGTTTTACCCAAGGTTACCGAAATTGGTGCTTTGCTTTCCTATATAACAGATAAAACCGTAGAAAAATTCCAGCCCATGGGTGCAAATTTAGGTATACTGCCCGAGCTTTCTGACCGTCCGCGAGATAAAAAGCTCAGAGCAGAAAAGTATGCCGAGCGTGCCCTTGAGGCTTTAAAACAATTTATAACTGAAAGCGACGTGATTTAATGAATATCATAGTTGATGCCTTCGGCGGAGATAACGCTCCCGTTGAAATTATAAAAGGCGCAGAACTTGCCAGAAAAGACCTCGCCATAGACATTACCCTTGTAGGTAAAGAAGACGTGATCAAAAAGGTTTGCAGCGACAATGAAATTAACGTAGATAATTTTACTGTTGTTCATGCTGACGAGGTTATCGAGACCGATGCCGCAGGTACCGACGTAGCACGTTCAGGCAAAAATACATCTATGGCTGTTGGCTTAAAGCTGCTTGCTGACGGTAAAGGTGATGGCTTTCTTTCTGCCGGCAACAGCGGTGCTGTTTGTGCAGGCGGTACACTTATCGTAAAGCGTATCAAGGGTATCAGCCGCCCCGGCTTTTCTCCTGTAATTCCTACCTTAGGCGGTAAGGCGCTTCTTATGGACAGTGGTGCAAATCTTCAGTGCCGACCTGAAATGCTTTGCCAGTTTGGTATAATGGGCTCTATTTATATGAACAAGGTTTTAGGCGTCGAAAATCCCCGAGTAGGTCTTCTCAATGTTGGTACCGAAGAGCACAAGGGCTCGGATTTACAGCATGAAGCCTATGAACTCTTAAAGAAAGCACCTATCAACTTTATCGGTAATGTTGAAGGCACTTTTATTAATGGTGATGTTTGTGACGTTGTTGTATGCGATGGATTTTCAGGTAACATTCTTCTCAAGACCTATGAAGGCACAGCAATGGCTCTTATGAAGAAAATTAAAGGTATATTTACAAAGAACCTTAAAAATAAGCTTGCCGCTGGTTTGGTTATGAGTGACGTTAAGGAGCTTAAAGACTCTATGAATCCCTCCGAGGTAGGCGGTGCACCTGTCCTTGGCTGTGCCAAGCCTGTTTTCAAGGCTCACGGCAACTCTGACGCACGTGCAATTTACAGTGCATTAAAGCTTGTTAAGGACTATGTACAAAACAACGTTGTTGAAGAAATCGCTTCTACTCTTAAGATGATGAAACCAAGTGAAGAGGTTAGAACTAATGACTGAGCTTGAAAAGATTATCGGTTATGAATTTAAAAATAAAACACTTTTAGAAAATGCACTGACTCATTCCTCTTATGCTAACGAGCAAGGCAAGTCCATAGTCTGTAACGAAAGACTTGAGTTTTTAGGTGACTCGGTGCTGTCTTTAGTTGTTTCTACCTTTATTTACAATAATTTTCCCGAATATCCCGAAGGTAATCTTACCAAACTTCGTGCTTCTCTTGTTTGCGAAAAAGCACTTTTTGCTTTTGCAAAGGAAATTAAATTGGGCGAATTTATAAGATTAAGTCATGGTGAAAAACGTGGGGGAGGAGCAAATCGTCCATCTATTGTTTCTGATGCATTCGAGGCTTTAATAGCTGCATTATATCTTGACGGCGGCTACGAAACTGCCCAAAGCTTTGTGCTTAAATTTGTAGAGCCTCAAACTAAGCACATCAAAGCTATCCCTGTAAAGGATTATAAAACAACCCTGCAGGAAATTGTTCAGAAAAACCCGGGTGAGCGAATTGAGTACAGACTGGTAGGCGAAAGTGGTCCCGACCATAATAAGCACTTTACGGTTGAGGTTATGCTTAACTCAAACTGCATCGGCAAAGGCGGAGGCAGAAGCAAAAAAGAAGCTGAACAGCAAGCCGCCCGTGAGGCTTTAGAGCTTATGGGCTACTGATATGGCTAACGTTGCAATTTTTGTTCCTCATAATGGTTGTCCAAATAAATGCTCGTTTTGCGATCAACGCCACATTACAGGCTGTGTTTCTCAGCCAAACGCAGAGGATGTAAAGAATACTCTTAACATTGCGTTAAGTTCTTTAAAAGAAAAATCAAAAGATGCAGAAATTGCATTTTTCGGCGGTAGCTTTACAGCAATCGACCGCAAATATATGCTCGAGCTTTTAGAAAGCACGAAAGAGTACGTTAATAATTTTAAGGGCATCCGTATTTCAACACGCCCTGATGCAATTAACAGCGAAATTCTTGAGATTCTTAAAAATTATAAGGTTAGCTCTATTGAACTCGGTGCTCAGTCTATGGTCGATTCTGTACTTCTTGCCAACGAACGAGGTCACAGTGCGGAGGATGTTCGTAAAGCGTCTATGCTTATAAAGTCTTGCGGTTTTTCTTTGGGACTTCAGATGATGACAGGGCTTTATAAAAGCAGTGACAAGCTTGATGTTTTTACAGCCGCTGAGTTTATTAAGCTAAAACCGGATACAGTCAGGATTTACCCCACAGTTGTTTTAACGAATACAACTCTGGCTACCCTTTATAAAAGAGGTACCTACAATCCGCAAAATGTAGAAAAAGCTGCAGAGCTTTGCAGTAAGCTGATTTTAATGTTTGAAAACGCAGATATCGATATTATCCGTGTGGGGCTTCACGACAGCGAAAGCTTAAAAAGCAACATTATAAGCGGTGCCTTTCATCCTGCTTTCCGCGAGCTTTGTGAGGCACAGATTTATTTAAATAAAATACTTTTGGTTCTAAAAGAACAAAAAATCTCAAATGGCGATGTACTTATTTCTGTTCCAAAGAACGAACTCTCCAAAGCTATAGGACAGAAAGGGCACAATAAGCAAAGGCTTATTTCATTAGGCTATAAGCCGAAATTTACAGAAGACGACACTCTTGCCAACAGGCAGGTTTTAATTAAGAAAGGCTAAGCTATGCTTCTTAAATCTCTTGAGCTTCAGGGCTTCAAAACCTTCCCTGATAAAACAAAACTTAATTTTAATACAGGTATCACAGCCGTAGTTGGCCCAAACGGCTCGGGTAAAAGTAACATCAGCGATGCTATTCGCTGGGTGCTTGGTGAGCAGGCACCTAAAATTTTGCGTTGTAACCGTATGGAAGACGTTGTTTTCAATGGTACAACCAATCGTAAGCGTCAGGGTTACTCTGAGGTTACACTTAATATTGATAATTCCGACAGAGCCTTGCCTTTTGACGGAGATACCGTATCAATTACACGCCGTTATTTCAGAAGCGGTGAAAGCGAGTACCTTATAAACAAGGCACAGGTGCGTCTTAAGGATATTAATGAGCTTTTTATGGACACCGGCTTAGGTCGAGATGGCTACTCGGTTATCGGTCAAGGTAAAATTGACAGCATTGTTTCCTCAAAAAGCGAAGACAGACGAGAAATTTTCGAAGAAGCCGCCGGTATTTCCAGATATCGCTACCGTAAAACCGAGGCTGAGCGAAAGCTTGCTCATACCGAGGATAACCTTATCCGTTTAAGAGATATTGTAACCGAGCTTGAAGACAGAATCGGTCCCTTAAAAACTCAGGCAAAAAAGGCAGAGCATTTCTTAGAATACGCCTCTGAAAAACGCGGCCTTGAAATCGCCCTGTGGCTTAATACGCTCGACAAATCCTCAGGAATAATCAAAGACCACGAGGACAAAATAATTGTTGCCCGTAATCAGTGCGACGAAGCAGATGCCGAAATCGCAAGGATTTCTGAGCTTACAGAGTCAATGTATCTTGAAAACGGTACCCTCGCCGCTAAGGTGGAAGAGCTCAGAGCCGCTGTTATGGAGTATGAAGGTACAATTTCCGAGAAAAAAGCCTCGGTTTCCGTTGCCAAAAACGACATTTTACATAATAACGAAAATATTAACCGCATAAAAATTGATATCGAGCAAATCAATATGTTTGCAATGGATATCAAAAAAGATATAGAAGATAAGCTGCAGCTTATCGAAAAATATAAGAAGGATATCGAAGATAAGCAGAAGCTTTATGATGAAACCGCTGACGAGCTTAATCTTGCTAACGTTAATGCGAGCCGTAGCAGTGATACCCTGCAGGAAATCACAGCAAAAATTGCTTCTTTAAGTGCTCAGCAGGCAGATGCAAGAGTAAGCAGGATGACCTGTGCTTCTACAGTGTTAGAGCTTGAGTCCAGAATCTCAGGCTTAAACGAAAATACCCAGCGTAAGCTTGAAGCTAAAGCCGACCTTGATGAAATGCTGTCTTCCTACAAAACACAGGCAGAAGAAGCAGAAAGAAAGGTAACCCAGCTTACCAATGCGGAAAAAGGTCTTGCTTTAAAACTTAATTCCAGAGCAGGTGCTCTGGAAAAGCTCAAAAATGATGCTGATAAATTAATGCTTGATGCCGCCGAAAAATCTCGTCGTGCAAAGCTTTTAGAGGATTTAGAGCAAAATATGGAGGGCTTCAACCACTCTGTAAAAACTGTTATGAAGCGTGCAAAGGCCGGCGAGCTAAAAGGTATTAAAGGACCTGTTTCAAGAATTATATCTGTGCCCTCTGAGTATACTGTTGCAGTAGAAATCGCCCTTGGCTTTGCTATGCAGAACATTGTTACAGCTACCGAGGAGGATGCGAAGCGTGCGATTGCACTTTTAAAGAAAGATAACGCAGGTCGTGCTACCTTCCTGCCTGTTAATACAATAAAAGGCAGATATCTTGACGAAAAAGGTCTTGATGACTGCTACGGATTTATTGGCGTAGCCTCTGACCTTTGTACTTGCGATTCTGAGTATAAAGGCATACTTTTAAGCTTGCTTGGCAGAATTGCTGTATTCGAGGATATAAACTCTGCTGTTACTGCCGCTAAACGTTTCGGCTATAAATTCAAGGTTGTAACCCTTGACGGCCAGGTAGTTAACGCCGGTGGTTCTCTTACAGGTGGTTCTTTAGCTAAAAACAGCGGTCTTTTGTCCCGTACTGCTGAAATCAACGATATAAAGCTTGAAGCTCAGAAGCTTCTTAAAAAGGCAGAAGAAGCAAAGTCCGCCTTTTTATCCGCACAGTCAGACTACTCTAAAATCGAAGCTGAAATTTTAGGTACGCGTGCCGATTTGTCAGTAGCCGCACAGGAGCAGGTAAGAGTGCAGACAGAGCTTAAGGCTTGCGAAAACGAGCTTTTGCTTGCCACTAAAGACTTAGAAGCTTTAGAAGAAGAAATTTCAAGCTGTGAAAACAGAATAAAAGCTCTTAAAGAAGAACAAATAAACGCCGAAGCTATTATTAATACCTTTACTCAGCAAATTGCCGCTGAGGAAGCAAAAGCCGAGGAGATCAGCGGAAGCAGAGCAGGTATTAAAGAAAAACGCGAAGAGCTTTCTGTAAGACTTCAGGAAATCCGTCTTGAAATCGTAACTCTAACTAAGGATATCGAAAACCTTAACGCAGAGGTTGCAAGCTCAAAGAATATGGGTGATAATCAGGAAGAACGAAAGGCAGAGCTGAAAACTCAGATTGAAGAGCTTTTTGCAAAGAGCAACGAATCTGAGGCGTTAATCGGTACTCTCAATAAAGAAATTGATGAGCTTACTGCAAATATTAAAAATTGCGAGCAGGATATTGATGCTGTTTCTAAACGCAGAGATGAAATCGAGAAGGAAAATTATGCTCTTCGTCAGCGTGAAAAGGATAAGCTTTCTGAGCGTGAGCAGGCTTCTATGGAGCTTGCACGTCTGGAAGAACGTAAGATTCATCTGCAGAATCAGTATGACACGATAATCTCAAAGCTTTGGGAAGAGTACGAACTTACCCGCCACGAAGCCGAAGCAGAAGCACAGGAAATCGAAGACATTCCAACCGCTAACAAAAGGCTTTCTGAGCTTAAGCAGAAAATCAAAAACTTAGGCTCGGTAAACGTAGGTGCAATCGAAGAATACAAAGAAGTTTCCGAACGTTACACCTTTATGAGTGAACAGGTTGAGGATGTCGAGAAATCTAAGAAAGAGATTATCAATCTTATTGGTGAGCTTACCAAGAAAATGAAAGAAAGCTTCTTGGAAAGCTTTACCGAAATCAACAAGCACTTTATCCATACCTTTGCCGAGCTTTTCGGTGGCGGTTCAGCAAAGCTCGAGCTTGCTGACCCAGAGGATATTTTAAACAGCGGAATTGATATATCTGTACATCCTCCGGGAAAAATCGTTACTCACCTCGAGTCTCTCTCGGGTGGTGAAAAAGCACTTGTTGCTATAGCTCTTTATTTTGCGATTATGAAGGTAAGACCTGCACCCTTCTGCGTAATGGACGAGATAGAAGCGGCTCTTGACGAGGTTAACGTTGACCGTTTTGCAAGATATATGCGTAACTTAACAAATACAACTCAGTTTATCACAATTACCCACCGCCGCGGCACTATGGAAGAGGCAGACGTCCTTTATGGTGTTACAATGCAGGAGGAGGGTATCAGTAAGCTTTTAGAGCTTCGTGCTACCGAGGTTGCTGAAAAGCTTAAAATGCAGGCAAATTAACAGGGAGGCATATTTTTAATGGGTTTTTTCAGTAAAATCAAAGAAGGACTAAAAAAGACAAGGGATTCCATTGTCGGTAAAATCGACACAGCCTTAAAGTCTTTCACAAAAATTGATGAAGAGCTTTTCGAAGAGCTTGAAGAGCTTCTTGTAATGGGTGATGTTGGTGTAGTTACCGCCCAGAAAATGTGTGACGAACTAAGAGCAAGAGTCAAAAAACAGGGAATCACCGACCCTTCTCAGATTACAGGTCTGCTTTGTGAAATTACCGAAGAAATGCTTTCGGGCGGTCAGGAGCTTAACATCAGTACCTCTCCTTCTGTAATTCTTGTTATTGGCGTTAATGGTGTAGGAAAAACCACTACTATTGGTAAGCTTGCCAACAGCTTTGTAAAGAGTGGTAAAAGGGTTACTCTTGCCGCCGCAGATACCTTTAGAGCTGCCGCTATAGACCAGCTTGATATTTGGGCAGAAAGAAGCGGCGCTGACATAGTAAAGCAGAACGAAGGAAGCGACCCTGCCGCAGTAGTATACGATGCAATTTCTTCTGCCAAGGCTAAGCACAGTGATATAATCATCTGCGACACAGCTGGCAGACTCCACAATAAAAAGCATCTTATGGATGAGCTTGCTAAGATTAACCGTATTATCGACCGCGAGCTTCCCGATGCCGCAAAAGAAGTATTGCTGGTTCTTGATGCTACCACAGGTCAGAATGCTGTTGTTCAGGCGTCAGAATTTTTAAAAGCAACAGGCATTACAGGTATTGTTCTTACAAAGCTTGACGGTACTGCAAAGGGCGGTGTTGTGCTTGCAATTAAGGATGGCTTGCAGATACCAGTTAAGTATATCGGTGTTGGCGAGCAGGTTGACGATTTACAACCCTTTTCGCCCTCGGATTTTGCAAAGGCACTTTTTGACAGAGGTGAAGCTTGATGCATCACAAGTTTGTTATCGCTTCAAATAACGCCCATAAAGTTGGGGAGTTTAAGCGAATACTCTCTGATTTGAGTGTGGATGTAATAAGTGCAAAAGAAGCCGGCATAGATTTTTCTGACGTAGAGGAAACAGGTACAACCTTTGCCGAAAATGCTAAAATCAAAGCTATGTATGCTTTTGAAAAGTGCGGGTTACCATGTATAGCTGATGACTCGGGTCTTTGTGTTGATGCTTTAGACGGCAGACCGGGTATTTATTCAGCACGTTATGGCGGTGAAAATTCCACCGATGACGAGAAAATCAATTTGCTTTTAAAAGAGCTCGACGGAGTCTCAAAGGATAACAGAAATGCCCATTTTAACTGCAGCATTTGCTGTGTAATCAGCAATGATGATATAATCACCGCAGAAGGCAAGTGCGAAGGTTATATCGGTTTTGATAAAAGAGGCTTAAATGGTTTTGGCTATGACCCTGTGTTTTATCTTCAAAACGGCAAAGCCTTTGCAGAGCTTGATGCTTCCGAAAAGGACAGTTGCAGCCACCGCGGTAATGCACTTAGGATTTTTTATAACCTTTTAAAGGAAAGGAAAGATTTATTTAATGTTAACCAGTAAACAGAGAGCCTACCTCAGAGGTATGGCAAATTCTTATGATACAATTTTAATTGTCGGCAAAGGCGGTATTACAGAAACTGTAGTAAAGCAGGCTGATGACGCATTAAAGGCTCGCGAGCTTTTTAAGGGCAAGGTGCTTGAAAACAGCGATTTAAGCTCCAGAGAAGCTGCCGACCGCTTGTCAGAAGAAACTAACGCAGACGTAGTGCAGGTTATTGGCTCTAAGTTTATTTTATTTAGACCCAATCCCGATAAGAAAAAGGACGAGCGAATTCGTCTTCCAAAGTAATTATGAAGCTTGCAATGTTCGGCGGAAGCTTTGACCCAGTCCACAATGACCACATAGGTCTTTGTAATAAAATGCTTCAAAGCTTAAGCCTCGACAAGGTGGTAGTTTTTCCTGCCGCTTGCTCACCTTTTAAAGACGACACACAAACCGATGCTTTGCATAGGTTTAATATGTGTAATCTTGCTTTTGAAGCGTATGATAATGTCGATGTCTCGGATTTTGAGATTAAAAGAGGCGGCAAAAGCTACACTGTAGATACTCTCAAATTTCTTAGTGAGAAATATAAAGGTGCAGAGATTTTCCTTATAACAGGTGCCGATGCTTTTCTTACCTTGTCCTCTTGGTATAAAGCAAGCGAGATTTTCTCCTTGGCTCATATTCTGACAGTCGTACGGGACAATGATAATATAGATGTCTTAAAAGCAAAAGCTAAGGAGTACGAGGCGTATAATGCAAAATGTACTTTAATAAACACCCCCGTCGGAAACCTTAGTTCTACCAAAGTACGCAGTGCCTTAAAAAACAGGGAAGACGTAAGGGACTTCCTGCCACAAAGTGTAATTGATTATATAATAGAAAATGGACTATACGGCTATGGAAATTACTGATTACTATTCATTGGCGGAAAAAACACTGAGCGAGTACCGCTTTTATCACAGCAAAATGGTGGCAAAAGCCGCCAAAGAACTTGCTATCAAATATGGTGCTGACATAAAAAAGGCAGAGCTTGCAGGTATTTTGCATGATATCACTAAGGAAATGCCCTTAAATAATCAGTTGCAATTGCTTGAAGATAATGGTATAATGCTTGACAGTGTGACAAAAAGCAATACTCAGATACTTCACGCCGTTAGCGGCAGTGTATACTGTGAGTTTATGCTTGATATTAAAGACAGTGATGTCCTTAATGCTATCCGTTTTCACACTACCGCAAGGGCTAATATGTCTTTGCTTGAAAAAATTGTATTTGTTGCTGATTTTATCAGTGATGACAGAACTTATCCCGATATTGACATAATGCGACAGCAAGCTGACAAGAGCTTGGAGAATGGTATGAAATATGCCTTAAGCTTTGTTATCAAAAATCTTGTAGAGCGTTCTGGGTGTGTTCATCCCGATGCGATTGATGCTTATAATGAAATTATAATGAAAGGAATATGAAATATGACAGCTTTTGAAACAGCGATTAAAGCGGCTCAGCTTTTTTCAGATAAAAAGGGCAAGGACATTGCGGTAATTAAAATTTCCGATGTTTCTTCTCTTGCAGACTATATGGTTATCGCCACAGGTAATAACTCAACTCATGTAAAATCTCTTGCTGATGAGGTGGAATTTTCACTTAAGGAGCAGGGTAGAGTAGTTGATCACATCGAGGGTCACCGTACCGAAAGTTGGGTGCTTCTCGATTATAGTGATGTAATTATTAATGTGTTTTCCGATGAGGCTCGCGAGTATTACGGTCTCGAGCGTCTGTGGCAAAGCGGTGAGGCAGTAAACCTTAGCGACTATATAGCTGATTGATTTTAAAAGAGAGGGATTACTTTGAAATACGAGCATTTAAATGTAGAGAAAAAATGGCAGGATATTTGGGAGGAAAAAGGTGTTTTCCACGCAGAGGATAACTCTGATAAGAAAAAGTTTTACGCTCTTGTAGAATTCCCTTATCCCAGCGGTGCAGGTATGCACGTTGGTCATATCAAAGCCTACTCAGGTCTTGAGGTCGTTTCAAGAAAGAGAAGAATGGAAGGCTACAATGTGCTTTTTCCCATAGGTTTTGATGCGTACGGACTTCCTACCGAAAACTACGCAATTAAAACTCACATTCATCCCAGACAGGTTACCGACAATAATATCGAAAGATTTACCAGTCAGCTCAAAAGAGTAGGTTTTTCTTTTGATTGGAACAGAGTAATAGATACAACCGAAGAGGATTATTATAAGTGGACACAGTGGATATTCTTGAAAATGTTCGAAAACGGTCTTGCTTTCAGAGACAAAACTCTTGTAAACTATTGCCCCTCTTGCAAGGTTGTTCTTTCTAATGAGGATTCGCAGGGCGGTAAATGCGATATCTGCCATAGTGATATCGTTCAGAAATCCAAGGACGTTTGGTATCTCAGAATTACTGAGTACGCAGATAAGCTCCTTGAAGGTCTCAAGGACGTAGATTACCTTCCCAATGTTAAGCTTCAGCAGGAAAATTGGATTGGCAAATCTACGGGTGCATTTGTTAACTTTACTGTTAAAGATACTAACGAAACTCTCAGAATTTATACAACCCGTCCCGATACTCTTTTCGGCGTTACATTTATGGTTATGGCACCTGAGCATCCTATGCTTGATAAGTATAAGGATATGATTTCTAACTTCGACGAGGTTGAAAATTACAGAGGAGAATGTGCAAAGAAAACCGAGTTTGAAAGAACTCAGCTTGTTAAGGATAAAACAGGAGTTAAGCTTCAGGGCTTTGTTGGCATAAACCCTGTAAACGGTAAAGAAATTCCTATTTTCATTTCCGACTACGTAATGATGGGTTACGGCACAGGTGCAATTATGGCTGTGCCTGCTCATGACCAGAGAGACTACGATTTCGCAAAGAAATTCGGTATTGATATTATCGAGGTTATTAAGGGCGGCGACATTTCTAAGGAAGCTTATACAGGCGACGGCGAAATGGTTAACTCTGAATATCTCAATGGTTATACCGACAAAAAGACATCAATTGCAAGAATGCTTGAAGAACTCCAGAAACAGGGCATAGGTGAAAAGGGTGTTCAGTATAAAATGAAGGACTGGGCATTTAACCGTCAGCGTTATTGGGGCGAGCCTATTCCTATTGTTCATTGCGAAAAGTGCGGTATGGTAGCTGTACCTTACAGCGAGCTTCCTTTAAAGCTTCCTAAGGTAGAAAATTTCGAGCCCGGTCAGGACGGCGAAAGCCCCCTTGCTAAAATTGATGATTTCGTAAATTGCACTTGTCCCAAGTGCGGCGGTAAGGCGAAGCGTGAAACCGACACAATGCCTCAGTGGGCAGGCTCATCATGGTATTTCCTACGTTATATTGACCCTCATAATGATTCTGAGCTTGCTAATATGGACAAGCTTAAGTATTGGATGCCTGTAGATTGGTATAACGGCGGTATGGAGCACGTTACACGTCACCTTATTTACTCCCGTTTCTGGCACAAGTTCCTTTATGATATTGGTGCAGTTCCTTGCGAAGAACCTTATGCTAAGAGAACCGCACAGGGACTT
>JAUNEH010000097.1:0-2999 GCA_030525665.1 Ruminococcus sp. | reverse complement strand
GGCAGGTCAATTTCCTTGGTCTCGTTCGTCTCGATGTTACAGGTTTTGCTTAAAAGATAGTCGGAAACCGCAATTACCTTTTTGCCGTCAATTTCGGCAGGAGCATTATCTCTGAGAGTGTTCATAATGTCAGCCATCTTATCCATACCGCTTGCACCCTCGAAGTAGAAGTCAAGTGTGCGGTTAAGGTAGTAACCGTATTTGTCGTAAAGACCATCAATAACCTCTGTAAGTGTTTTGCCCTGCTTTTTGTAGTAAGCTGCCATCTCGGCAATAAGCATAGAAGCAACTACAGCGTCTTTGTCTCTTACGTATGTGCCGGAAAGATAACCGTAGCTTTCCTCAAAGCCTAAAAGGAAGCGGCTTTCTTCGTTTTTCTGCTCAAGACCTAAAATTACCTCGCCGATATACTTAAAGCCTGTAAGCACGTCAACCATCTGGCAGTTGTAATCCTCGCAGATTCTCTTAACAAGCTGAGTTGAAACGATAGTTTTAACAATAATGGGGTTTTCGGGTAATGTACCCTGCTCGGTTTTTACTCTTAAGAGGTAATCTGTAAGCATAATGCCTGTTTCGTTACCTGTAATAAGTCTGTAAGAGCCGTCCTTTTCGGGAACAGCAATACCAACTCTGTCTGCGTCGGGGTCGGTTGCTAAAAGTAGGTCAGGCTTAACCTCCTCGCACATTTTAAGACCTAATTCCAAAGCTTCTCTGATTTCAGGATTGGGGAAAGGGCAAGTGGGGAAGTTGCCGTCAGGAAGCTCCTGCTCTTTAACGATGCTTACGTCCTCGACACCGATTTCCTTTAAAACTCTTCTTACAAGCTTGTTGCCTGTGCCGTTAAGGGGAGTATAAACCACCTTAAGGTCGGCACCATTGCATATACCTGCATTTGCCTGCTGAGCCTTAACACACTTAAGGTACTCGTCGTAAACCTCATCCTTTACGTATTCAACAAGACCTTCGTTTACTGCTTTATCAAGGTCCATAAGCTTAACGCCTGAGAACATATCAATACTGCAGATTTCGTCATAAACTATACCTGCACTTACATCGGTCATCTGACATCCGTCTTCGCCGTATGCCTTGTAACCGTTGTATTTAGCAGGGTTATGGCTTGCAGTAATCATAATACCTGCCTTACAGCCAAAATGCCTTACAAGAAAGCTTAACACAGGTGTAGGCTGAAGCTCGCTTGTAATGTAGGTTTTGATGCCGTTGGCGGCTAAAACCTTTGCAGCTTCAAGCATAAATATGTCAGCATTGTTTCTTGAATCGTGAGAAATTGCAACTGCACCGCCGCCGAAGGTTTTGTTAACGTAATTAGCAAGACCCTGAGTAGCCTGACGAACGATGTAAATGTTCATTCTGTTTGTACCTGCACCTAAAACACCGCGAAGTCCTGCTGTGCCGAATTTAAGCTGAGTATAAAAACGCTCGTAAATTTCGTTGTCGTTACCCTCAATAGCCTTAAGCTCAGCGGTAAGAGCAGTATCTTCGGTGGCTTTTTCAAGCCATGTTTTGTAAAGTTCATTGTGACTCATAACTATATCTCCATAGAATAATTTATTAAGAAAAAATACACTTTTACTTTACCATATTTTAGAAAAATGTTCAATATTATATTTGGCAAAAATATAGGTGGCTAATCTCATTAAATTGTTGTTTTTTACGGAATTTTGCGACAAAATCGCCGATTTGTCTTGTTTTTTATTAAAAATCAAAGGTTTCACAAAACTGTCATAATAAAATTGTTGATTTATTCCTTGATACATAGTAAACTATATTTATCTCATTTTTGGAGGAATTAAAAGTGAATAATGATAATGAAAAGGATTTGCAGAGTGTAAATCCGGATATTGAAAGTGAAGAGATTGCAGAAGAAATGACCGATGCATATGATGAGGCTTGTGAGGAATATGCCGAAGAGCCACAGCACGCCTGTTGCGATTGCAGCAATTGTTTGGGATGTTCATCTTCAGATTTTAACGAAGAGGCAGTTCCTAAGAAAAAGCGAAAAATCGTAACTCCTGTGATTGTTGCCGCGGCGGCTTTTGCGATTGTTGCCGCAGTTGTATTTGGCGGTGTGTGGATTTACAGTGCGTTTTTCGGTGCAAACCTTAAGGGTGTATGGGCAGAACAGGGCTACGAGGACTCGGGAATTTACTTCGAGTTTGACGGCAACGGCAATGTTTACCTCAAAGGAGGCGGTATTTCTTACTTCGGAAATTACGAGACCGCAACATATGACGTAGCAAAGGACACCGAACTGCCTAATGTTATTACAAGCATATCTGCTGTTGAGCCTCTTTCAGGCAAGGTAAATGTGCTTAAATCAGACTTTTATATGTTCGGTATGTCCGGTGGTGAGTTTGTTTACACTATGGATAATGAAAACGGCGAAAAGGTTCTTAAATTTAGGTTTGTTGACGCTTCCGGTGCTGTTTCTCAGTGGGCGTTTGTGAAAACCGACCTTCCGAAGTTTACAATGGATCCCAACGTAATTACAAATGCATCTGCCGATGAAGCAGGTATCACTACACTTCAGATTGATAAGAATATACTTGGAACATGGTCTGAGGCTGATTACGGCACATATACCTTCTATGATGACGGTACAGCTAACTACAAAACCAAGTATCAGGTTAACCCGACCTACCAGATGTTCTACGGTGTTACAACCGGCTACGGCATTGACATGAACTTCAAGTACACCGTAAGCGACGGCAAAATTTACATGAGCGTTGATTATTATACAGGCGAAACCAACGGGGATGTTTTGACATACTTCCTTGACGGCTCAAACCTTGTTATCAATGGCGTGGGCTATACAAAGACTTAAGATGCAGAATTAAAATAATCAATATATAATATTAAAACCAGACTTCATATATTCGAAGTCTGGTTTTTTGTATTATTGCCTTCTAGGCAGTTCTGCACTTTCGTGCAGAACAAACAACCACCCGCTATGCGGGTGCGCATCAAATGTTATACAAAAA
>JAUNEH010000054.1:0-12054 GCA_030525665.1 Ruminococcus sp. | reverse complement strand
TATGACAGGCTCAAAAGCATTCGCCGACAGATTGTAGGACTTAAAAGCAGTGAATTTACTCAGAATACCTCTATGAATACTGAAGCCGAGGAATAATTAAAGTACCTTTAAAATATCGGTGGGGTATATGTCTTTAAAAACCTCAAAATCCAATAAACCTGTCTCTCAGTCGTTTTTGAAAGGGGCCTTGGTGCTTACTATCAGCATGGTGCTGGTAAAGCTTTGCGGACTATTGCAAAAGGTCTTGCTTACTAATCTTTACAGCACCTTAGGTGAAAGTTACGGCGAATTCGGCTCGGGGCTTTTTGCCAATGCCTACGAGCTTTACGTCCCTCTGTTTACTTTAGCTACTATTGGTTTTCCTGTGGCGATTTCCCGTATGGTGTCCGAAGCTTATGCGAAAAAGCGGTATAACGATGTCAGACAGGTATATAAAGTAGCAAAGCCGTTTTTCATTATTATGGGTACGGCTTGTTTCTTATTAATGGCCGCAGGCGGATTTGTATATGTAAGATATATAGATTCGCCTTATTCTCTGCTTGCAATATTAATGCTTGCTCCTACTATACTTTTCGGATGTCTGTTGTCGGTTTACAGAGGCTACTACGAAGGACTTCGTAATATGACCCCTACTGCGGTTTCCGAGGTTATCGAGGCTGTTGCAAAAATCGCCATTGGTGTTGTTGCTTCTTATATGATTATAAACTCAGGAGTTAAGGAGTACGCCGATAACCAAACTGTTTTCGGACTTAGTTTTAATAACAAAGACGAAGCATACCGCACCCTTCTTTCATTTTCGGTTGCGGCTTCGATTTTCGGTATTACAATGGGCAGTGTACTTTCGTTTCTGTACCTCAAAATCCGCTTTGTACTGAAAAAGGGTGATATACCAGAAGGGTATTATTTAAACAGCGTCGAAGCTATATCAAAACGACAGACCTTCAAAAATATGCTAAGTGTTGCGTTGCCTGTGGGGGTAGGAGCAATGGTTATGAGCTTTGCAAATTCCCTTGATGCTACAATTTTAAACAGGATTCTAAAGAATATGGTGGAAAATCACCCGAACGAGCTTTTGCTTCGGTACCCCCAACTTTATGAAGAAATATTTGTTTCCGATACTGCCCACACCTGTATATGGGGGTATTACAGCTCTTGTCTTACAATTCTTTCAATTGTTGCGGCGGTAACACAGGTCTTCGGCACCAGTGCTATGCCAAACGTAACAAACGCATACACAAAGGGAGACAGAGGAGAGCTGAAAAAATCTATAGAAACCGTTATCAGACTTTCGGCAATTTTTGCTTTTCCTTGTGGAATAGGGCTTACGCTATTGTCACAGCCTATTTTAAGCTTTGTGTATTATTCTAATCCGAATATTCCAATGTACGGAGCACCTGTGCTACAGGTTATGGGTATTGCCTCGATTTTTATGGGACTTTGTACTCCTGTGTGTTCAATGCTTCAGGGAATAGGTAAGGCAAAGCTGACGATGTTTATTTTTATATTTGGCACAAGCTTTAAGGTTTTGGTGTCGTTTTTCTTTGGTAGAAATATAAATATTAACATTGTCTCAACAGCAATCGGTTCACTTTTGTCAAATTTACTTATGTGCTTAGTAGCCTCGTTTTTGCTTCTTAAGTACACTAAAGTAAGGCTTGATTTCTTGTCGGTTTTATTAAAGCCTTTTGTCGCTTCGGTTGTCTGCGGAGTGTCTGCGTACCTTTTCTACTACAAGGTTAATATGAACTTAATATTTTCTATAGTTATTTCTGCTATAATATACATAGCCTTTTTGTTTATATTGCATACTTTTTCAAGGTCTGAAATAAAAATGGTTTTAAATTGTAAAAAAATTGTAATAATACTTGAAAAACTGCATCTTATAGGGTAGAATAGTTGATTAGAAAGGAAACTATGCGTTTCTTACGGAGGACACTATGATAGATTTTGATTTCAAGTCTGAATATAATTTTTACGACCTTGTAAACATTATGTCAATCCTCCGTTCACCTGACGGTTGCCCTTGGGACAGAGAGCAAACCCATAAGTCCATCCGTCGCGATTTTATCGAGGAATGCTACGAAGCTATCGAGGCAATAGATACCGACAACCGTGACCTTCTTCTGGAAGAGCTTGGTGACGTATTGTTGCAGGTTGTTTTTCATTCCCAAATTGAAGCCGAGAAAGGCTCCTTTACTGTTGATGATGTATGTAGCGATATATGCAAAAAGCTTATTGTGCGTCATCCTCATGTTTTTGCCGACGTTAACGCTGAGGACAGCGAAACAGTACTAAAAAACTGGGACGCCATTAAAATGCAGACTAAATCTCAGAAAAGCCATTCTGAGGTTATGCACAGCGTTTCTCCTGCACTTCCTGCTTTAATCAGGGCAGATAAGGTGCAGAATAAAGCTAAGAAGGCAGGCTTTGATTTTGACTCTGCACTTTCAGCCCTTGATAAGCTCAGTGAAGAAGTTACAGAGCTTAGGGAGGCTATCAGTTCAGGCAATACAGAATGTTGTCACGCTGAGCTTGGCGACGTAATTTTCTCTGCTGTTAATGTAGGCAGACTTATTAAAATCGACTCTGAAAAGGCACTTTCAGATACAACCGAGCGTTTTATTTCCCGTTTTGAAGGAATGGAAAAGCTTTGCAAGGAGCAAAACTTGGACATAGACTCACTTTCTCTTTCAGAGCTCGATAAGCTTTGGGAGCAGGTAAAGGCTTTACAATAATTGTTTATTAGCGGCATTGCCGCCTATATAAATTTTAAAATTTATCGGAGGTTTCACACTATGAACAAGACAGAATTGGTTGCTGCTGTAGCAGCAAAGGCTGACATCAAGAAGGCTGACGCTGAGAAGGCAGTTAATGCTGCTATCGACGTAATTATCGAGTCCATCACTGCTGGCGAGAAGGTTCAGCTCGTAGGCTTCGGCACATTCGAGCAGAGAGAAAGAGGCGCTCGTACAGGCTGCAACCCCAAGACAAACGAGAAAATCGAAATCGCAGCTTGCAAGGTTCCCGCATTCAAGGCTGGCAAGGCTTTCAAGGACGCTGTTAATAAGTAATTAGTTCTTTACGGTGGGCAGGTGTTACTTGCCCACTGTTTGTTTTTCAGGAGGATATATGAGGCTTGATAAATATTTAAAGGTTTCCCGTCTTATAAAACGCCGTACTGTCGCCAATGACGCATGTGACGGCGGTAAGATTACTGTAAACGGCAAGGTTGCTAAGGCTTCCTACAGTGTGGCGGTAGGTGATATTATCGAAATCACCTTCGGTGAGCGAAAAATTGCCGTCAAGGTAGAAAGCATCAATGAATACGCAAAAAAAGATGATGCTGCGGCTATGTATTCTGCTGTCAGTAATAAATGAGTGATTTCCTTCGTATAAATTATTATATTTGTACGGAGGTTTTTTATATGCAAGAAAAATCAGCCAGCCGCCCACATGTGCTTACTCTTGATAACAGAAAGATACTCAGTTTAAGCGGAGTTTTAGATGTACAAGGTTTTGACGAGGAAACCGTTAATATTGTTACTACATTAGGTATGCTTGTGGTTAAGGGCTCGTCACTACACATCAGCAAGTTGTCGCTGGAGACCTCAGAGGTTGTTATCGACGGCGAAATATCATCTCTGCATTATCTTGCAGGTAGCGAAAAGAAAGGCTTCATGGCGAGGATTTTTAAATAATGCTTGATGTAAATCTTACCTCGCAGACATATACATTTCTTTGTTCGCTGATATGCGGCTTGATTTTAGGGGTAGCATATACGTTTTTTAAGTGTATAAGAACAGCTTTTAATAACCGAAAAATCCCCACGGTAATCTGTGACGTAGTCTATATGCTGTTATTTACTTTGATAACGTATCTTTTTAGCATTGGTTTTACCGACGGCTTTGTTCGCTATTATGTGGTTATCGGTGAATTTATTGTTATTTTAATATATAAATTCACCTTAGGTATTCTTATTGATAAGCTGTTTGCAGTTATATATAAACATATTCGCAAGTTTTACGGATTTCTTCAAAAAAATATCTCAGGATTTATCAAAAAACTATTGAAAGCTACCCACAAGATGTTGTATAATAAAGTAAATAAAAAGGATATTTCTACAGACTGTCAGAAAGGGGTACGTTAAAATGCAGCTTAAAGTTATAAAATCTAATAAAAAACGCAGCCCTTTTCTTTACATAGTTTTCAGTCTTGCTGTGGTTGTTTTCTTAGGCGTGTTTGTTTATACTGTTTCGGGTATTTATGCCGAAACCGCCGAAAAGCGTGCCGAGCTTGAATCTTTACAGCACGAGATTGAAATTCAAGAGATGAAAAACGCCGAGCTTGAGGCAGTAGTTTATTCCGATGTGGAGTATTTAAAATATGCCACCAAGGTTGCAAGGGACAACGATTACGTCAAAAGCGGCGAGCGTGTTTTTATAAATTCTTCAGGTGACTGATTTAACTCGGCCCACTGATTAAATCGAAAGGAAAAGTATGAAACCGGAAAAGGGAAGCATTTACGAAGGAAAAATTACAAGTATTACAAATTTCGGAGCTTTTGTAAGCCTGCCTGACGGCCCTGACGGCCTTGTGCATATTTCAGAGGTGTCAAACGGCTTTGTTAAGGATATTAACGAGCTCTTCACAGTTGGACAAACTGTAAAGGTCAAGGTAATTTCAATTGCTGAGAATGGTAAAATCGCACTTTCTATCAAGCAGGCACAGCCTCGAGAAGAAAAGCCTCAGCAATCAAGTCCACGCCCCAGACCCCAGAATAACGAGCGAAAGTTTACACCTAAAAAGGTTGAGCAAAAGCCTCAGTTTAACCCTAATGTTCCGCCTGAGGAATATTGGGAGGAGCAAATCTCCTCCAATCAAGGCTTTGAGGATATGATGAACAAGTTCAAAAAATCCAGCCAAGACAAATTTTCCGACCTCAAACGAGGCGGTGAAAGCCGCGGTTACAGCCGAAGAGGCCACGGCGGCAGAAAATAAAATACCCTAAAAGGAGGCTAAACCTATGAAGATTACTTATGTAGCACGCAAGGTAAACCTGAGAGACAACTTTAAGGAAAGAGTTGAGCAGAAGCTCAAAAAGTTCTCAAAGATTTTCTCTGACAATGCCGAGGCTACCGTAGTAGTAACCTTGGAGAAAAACCGTCAGACTGTGGAAATTACCATTAAAGACAATTCTATGGTTTTCCGTGCAGAGTCCACAATGCCCGAGATGAACGATGCCCTCGACAAGGTAATCGACCTTATTTCCGGTCAACTCAGAAAGCATAAAACAAGGCTTTCTAAGCGTATTAAGGCAGGCTCTATTGACGACCTTATCTTAGCCCCCGCCGAGGATGATGTAAACATGGACGACGAGGGTCCCCTCGACATTGTCCGTCGTAAACAGATTCCTGTTAAACCTGTTTCTGTTGAAGAAGCAATACTGCAGATGGAGTTGGTAGGACATCAGTTTTATATGTTCACAAATGCCGACACAAATCTTATCAATGTAGTTTATATCAGAAAAGACGGCTCCTACGGTCTTTTAGAGCCTACTGATGACTAAAATTTAAACGCAATAAGGTGGGGATGTCCCCACCTTTTTCTTTAAAACTATCGGAGAATAATATGCAAAAATTTACAATGTGTGCTCCATGTCTTTTCGGTCTCGAAAAGCTTGTAGCAAATGAGCTTAAATTTATGGGTGCCGAAAATGTAGAGGCTCAAAACGGCAGAGTTCTTTTTAAAGGCGGCTACGACATTATGATTCGTGCCAATATACGCTCTCGCTTTGCCGAGCGAATTGTGGTGCTTTTGGGTGAGTTTACAGCCTTAAGCTTCGAAGAACTTTTTAATGGTGTCGAAAAGCTTCCTTTTGAAAATTTCATCTTAGAAAACGAAGCCTTTCCAGTATCTGGTGCGACTCTTGATTCAAAACTTTACAGTGTGCCCGACTGCCAGAAAATTATCAAAAAAGCTGTGGCAAAACGTCTTAGCCGAATCCGCAAAACCGATTGGCTTGACGAAAGCAGGGGAGTTCACCAGATTAAATTCCTTATCCGTAAAGACAGGGTAAGCATTATGCTTGATACTACAGGAGTAGGTCTTTAGAAACGCGGCTATCGTGCCGAGTCAAACTCGGCTCCTATTAAGGAGACTTTGGCCGCCGCTATGGTTGACCTTTCGAAGGTGAGAAAGGACCATTTTGTAGTTGACCCTATGTGCGGAAGCGGTACAATTCTTATCGAAGCCGCCTTAGCCGCTATGAAGATTTTTCCCGGTGCAGAGCGTAGCTTTGCCGCCGAAAATTGGGCGTGTATTCCTAAAAAGCTTTGGGATAAAGAGCGAGCAGACGCACGTGCTATGCGTATTACCGACTGTAATTTCAAAGCCACAGGCTTCGATATCGATGCCGAGTCCTTAAAAATTGCTAAGTCTAATGCAACTAAAGCAGGTGTGGCTGACAGAATTACCTTTATTCAGCAGGATGTTAAGGATTTTATCCCTTCCGAAGAGAGGGGTACTCTCATAACTAACCCGCCCTATGGCGAGCGAATGCTTTCTATTAATGAAGCAGAAGAGCTTTATTTTACAATGGGCAAACGTTTTAAGAAAAAACAGGGCTGGAGCTATGCTATTATAACTCCCGATGATGACTTCGAAAAATGCTTCGGACGAGAAGCTGACAAACGCCGTAAGCTTTATAACGGAATGTTAAAATGCCAGCTTTATATGTATTTTAAAACAGAGTGAGTGATTATATGAAAAAGCTAACAGCACTTTTCCTTGCACTTTTACTTTCCTTTTCATTATTCGCCTGTAATTCGGCGGAAGATACAGAGCCAACAGAAACTACTACGGCAACACCGCTTCAGAGGGTTGCTGTGTTAAGCTTAGAGCTTGACGAAAACACTCAAAAAGCTTTCGACGGATTTATAAATGCTCTTTCTTCAAACGGATATACCGAAAACGATAACTATATCCTTAATCACATAGAATGTAAATCTGAGGCGGAGCTTGCGAAATCCGCAGAGGCGTTGGTTAAAGAAAATCCTGTGCTTATTTACGCAATCGGCACAGATGCCGCCACTGCCGCAAAAGAAGCTACCTCGGATGTTCCTGTAGTGTTTTCTTGTGTAAATGACCCCATAGGTACAAAGCTTGTAAAGTCTTGTGAAAAGCCCGAGGCTAATGTAACAGGTGTGTGTGACTATTCGCCTGTTTTTGAGCAGATAGAGCTTATTAAAGCTCTTTATCCTCAGGTTAAACGTATAGGCTGTCTTTATAATGGTGCTGATGAAGAGTCAATATTTTCGGCAAATCTTGCAAGCGGCGAGTCTCAGAATATAGATGTTAAGTTTACGATGTATCCTTCTTTAACAGAAAAAGAATATAAAAGCGAGCTTGACAAGGCTTTGGGAAAATGCGACGCCCTTTATCTTACTGATGACGCGTTGGTAAAATCGGGCTTAAAGGATACCCTTAAGCTTGCCAAAGAGAAGCAAATTCCTGTTTTTGCCGAAAGCTCTGAGCTTGTGGAGGCGGGTTGTCTTGCAACATGTATTACAGACTATGAGCACATTGGTTACAGTGCAGGCGAGCTTTCTGCTATTTTGCTTCGCACCTTAAAGTCGGTTTCGCAAATTCCCGTTGAATATGCCACAGAATGTACGGTTGTTATTAATTCGGCAGTGCAAAAATCACTAAAGCTTACACTTTCTGATGATATATCGGACAAAGCTGTTTTTGTTAAAACCTCGTGATTAACACTTTGTTCATTAAAAGTTTTTCTGTAGCTTTCAAAATATACTTGATTTTTTACAAAATATGGTTTAAAATATAATTAGCACTCTAAGATACAGAGTGCTAATTATTTTGTTCTATATGAAAAAGGAGGATATATATGATTATTAAACCTTTACTTGACCGAGTTGTACTTAAGGTAGACAACGCCGAGCAGACTACTGCCAGCGGTATTGTTCTTTCGTCTGCTGCACAGGAGAAGCCCCAGTTTGCAAATGTTGTTGCAGTCGGCCCCGGTGGAATTGTAGACGGCAAAGAGGTTACAATGTACGTAAACGTTGGTGATAAGGTTATCACCTCAAAGTATTCAGGCACCGAGGTTAAGCTTGACGGTGAAGAATACACAATCGTAAGACAGTCTGATATTCTGGCTGTTGTAGAATAATAGGGAGGTATATTATTATGGCAAAGCAGATTGCATACGGTGCAGATGCCCGTAAAGCACTCAAAAGCGGTATCGACCAGCTTGCAGATACCGTAAAAATTACCCTTGGACCCAAGGGCAGAAACGTAGTTCTTGACAAAAAGTACGGTGCACCCCTCATTACCAATGACGGTGTAACAATCGCAAAGGAAATCGAGCTTGACGACCCCTTCGAGAATATGGGCGCACAGCTTGTAAAAGAGGTTTCCGTTAAAACAAATGACGCCGCAGGCGACGGCACAACTACCGCTACACTTCTTGCACAGGCACTTATTCGCGAAGGTATGAAGAACGTTACTGCAGGTGCAAACCCCATGATTTTACGTAAGGGTATCTCAAAGGCAGTAGATGCAGCAGTAGAGGCAATCACAGCTAACAGCGTGCAGGTTAAGGACTCTACCGACATTGCTCGTGTTGCTACAATTTCTTCAGGCGACGAGTTTATCGGTAAGCTTATTGCCGAAGCTATGGAAAAGGTTTCTCAGGACGGTGTTATTACTATTGAGGAATCCAAAACAGCCGAGACTTACAGCGAGGTTGTAGAGGGTATGATGTTCGACCGCGGTTATATTGCACCTTATATGGTAACCGACACTGATAAGATGATTGCCGAGCTCGACAACCCCTTTATCCTTATTACAGACAAAAAGATTTCCACAACTCAGGAGATTTTACCTTTACTTGAGCAGATAGTTCAGGCAGGCAGAAAGCTTCTTATTATTGCCGAGGACGTAGAGGGCGAGGCTCTTACAACCTTAGTGCTTAACAAGCTTCGCGGTACCTTTACCTGCGTTGCTGTCAAGGCTCCCGGCTTTGGAGACAGAAGAAAAGAAATGCTTCAGGATATTGCAATCCTTACAGGCGGTACTGTAATTACATCTGACTTAGGTCTTGAGCTTAAGGACGCAACCCTTGACCAGCTTGGTACAGCACGTCAGGTTAAGGTTGAAAAGGAAAACACAATTATCGTTGACGGCAGTGGTAACAAAGATATGATTTCAGCTCGTGTATCCCAGATTCGCCAGCAGATTGAAACCACAACCTCTGATTTTGACCGCGAAAAGCTTCAGGAGCGTCTTGCAAAGCTTGCAGGCGGTGTTGCTGTTATCAAGGTTGGTGCCGCAACCGAAATCGAAATGAAGGAAATGAAGCTCAGAGTTGAGGACGCTTTAGCTGCTACTAAGGCAGCAGTTGAAGAAGGCATCGTAGCAGGCGGCGGTACAGCTCTTATTAACGCTATACCTGCTGTTGAGGCTGTAATCGCAAATGCTGACGGCGACGAGAAAACAGGTATGCAGATTGTGCTTCGCGTACTGGATGAGCCTTTACGCCAGATTGCCGCTAACGCAGGTCTTGAAGGCTCTGTAATCGTTGAGAACGTTAAGAAGTCCGGTAAAGTAGGTTACGGCTTCAATGCACTTACTGAGGAATACACTGACATGATTCCCTCAGGTATTGTTGACCCCACAAAGGTTACTCGTTCAGCTTTACAGAATGCCGCTTCCGTTGCTTCTATGGTTCTTACTACCGAGTCTTTGGTAGCCGACATCAAAGAGCCTCCCGTAGCAGCTCCTGCTGCACCCGATATGGGCGGAATGTACTAATTTATTATAAATTGCCGACGGCTTTATACCGTCGGCTTTTTTGTTGACTTTTGCCGTTATTGCAGTTATAATTAAACTATCAATTTTTGGCGGTGTAAATTATGAAAAAGTTAGCCTTTCTCCTTATGCTTTTACTTGTTCCTGTACTGCTTTTCGGCTGTAATAAAGCTGATGAAGACACTAAAGACGTAGATATGGATTTGGTAGGTGCATGGCAGTTAGAGGACGAAAATCAGATTGAATATTATATCTTCACCGAAGATTCCAAGGTGCGTATTGCACGCGGTACGGTTTATTTCGAGGGCGATGCAACCTTTGTAAAGTACGCCGACGGAAGCCGCAAGTATTTCTCTAATTTTTACTATATGTCAGGCGAGCTTAACTATACTGTAGAGGGTGACACCGTAACCTTTGACGACGGTGCCGGTACTGTTCAGGTGTTTAAGAAAGCCGATTATAGTGCTCCTGAGCTTAAGATATACGAGGACTTTAACTCCAAAAATCCTCTTGTAGGCACATGGTATAACGAAGAATATAATGATACCTACACCTTTAATGCTGACGGTACTGCAAGCTACAGCATGGATTTTGCAGAGCTTGAATATGCTTCGCATATTGATTATACCTATAACGAACAAGACGGCACTATCTACTTTACCTACGATGCCGGTGCAGGTTCTCAGCAGATTACAAATACTTATACAATTGCCGGCGATGTGTTAAGCATAGAGGGCAGCGGTGAGTATATCCGTCAATAATGCATAAAAATGCATAAATATGCATACGCAATCTACCTTATGGTAAAAATGAATTCCCCTTGGCATACCTTTGTTCAAAAGTGCAAAGGTTTGCGAGGGGATATTTGCTGTTGTTTATTGTAATATTATACAAAACAAAGGTACTAAAATCGTCAATATAGGTCAAACGTACGATTTTAAAAATATTTACACAAAAAGCTTGCATAAATATACATGTTGTGCTAATATTTATGCATACCAAATAAAATATCGGAGGCATTATTATGAATAACAAAAAAGAATTCAAAAAGGTCGTACTTGCTTACAGCGGCGGTCTTGATACTTCTATCATCATTCCTTGGCTTAAGGAAAACTATAACAATCCCGAGATTATCGCTGTTTCAGGTAACGTTGGTCAGGCTGACGAGCTTGAAGGCTTAGAGGAAAAAGCAATCAAGACTGGTGCTTCAAAGTGCTACATTGAAGACCTTACAGAGGTATTCCTTACAGATTACGTGTTCCCCTGCGTACAGGCAGGTGCACTTTACGAGGATTATATGCTTGGTACCGCTTTTGCACGTCCTCCCATTGCTAAGAGAATTGCAGAAATCGCTATTGCCGAGGGTGCTGATGCAATTTGCCACGGCTGCACAGGTAAGGGTAACGACCAGGTTCGTTTTGAAATGGCTATCAAGGCTTTTGCTCCCGATATGCCTATTATCGCTCCTTGGCGTGAGTGGGATATCAAATCCCGTGACGAAGAAATCGACTATGCTGAGGCTCACAATGTGCCTCTTAAAATCAGTCGTGAAACAAACTATTCCAAAGACAAAAACATCTGGCACCTTTCTCACGAAGGTTTAGACCTTGAGGACCCCACAAACGAGCCTATGTACAACAAGCCCGGCTTCCTTGAGATGGGCGTTTCTCCCGAGATGGCACCCGATGTTCCTACATATGTTACAATTCACTTCGAGCAGGGCGTTCCTACAGCTGTTGACGGCGTAGAAATGAACGCTACAGAGCTGGTTTCCACACTTAATAAGCTTGGCGGTGCAAACGGCATAGGTCTTCTCGATATCGTTGAAAACCGTCTTGTTGGTATGAAGTGCCGTGGTGTTTACGAAACTCCCGGTGGTGCTATCCTTTACAAGGCTCACTCAGTTCTTGAGTCCATCTGCCTTGACAAAGAAACAGCTCACTACAAGGCACTTGTTGCACAGAAGCTTGCTGAGCTTTGCTACAACGCTCAGTGGTTCACACCTCTTACAGAGGCTATTCTTTCCTTCGTCAAGACTACTCAGCGTTTTGTTACAGGTGACGTTAAGTTAAAGCTTTACAAGGGCAATATGATTAACGCATCTGTTTCTTCTCCTTATTCTCTCTATGACCCCGAAATCGCAACATTTGATGAGGACGAGGTTTACGACCAGAAGGACAGCGCAGGCTTCATCAACCTTTACGGTCTTCCCACAAAGGTTTACGC
>JAUNEH010000008.1:37980-42283 GCA_030525665.1 Ruminococcus sp. | reverse complement strand
GTGATAAATAACCTCGGAAAGCTGACACAAAAGTACCTCACCGCCAACTCCGCGTGTTGCAATAAAATCAGAAATTCGCTTTATTAGTCCGTTCTTAACCTCATCGAAGCCGTAACCCTCCTGAATTTCGATTCTGATGTAATAATTCACCTTTGACGGCTGTGCCTTTTTTACAAGCACGTCAACGTTCACCTCTCGCTCTGTGCTAAGCAAAATCTGCACTTTTTCTGCTGTTTCATCCGACACAACACTGCCGTCAGCGGCAATATACACATCTACCGTACCTGCACCTCTGCTTCGTGGCACAGCTGATGCTGAGCTGACACCGCTAACACTCTGAGCCATAGCCTCGTAGTAAGCACAGTTAGTAGAGTTTGCAGGATATTTTATGCTTTTTACTATTCTTTCTCTCAGGCTTTCGTCGCTCTCACTATCACATCCGCCCTCAAACGCCGCGGCGTTAGCCACAGCATCAATTCCTGCAGGAGGTGTTACCATAACCGAAATTTTGCCCTTAATCACGTTATAATCTCGGCCAACGCCTGTGCTCTTTGCCTTTACCGTTACAGAAAGCGAACCTGCCGCAAGTACTGCATCGCTTAAGGTTTCAAAACGCAGAAGCGATGCAAAGGTTGCCACTACAGTACCCTTGGGAATACTTACATTTTCACTCAATGCCTCGTTTACTGAAAAGGTAACCTCACCGTATGAGGGCGTTGCCTCTCGCCTTATTATACCTCGCTCGCTTGCGTGCATATCAAGGTATTCTCCCTCAGCAGTTGAGACGAACATCTGTCTTTTAAGCCACTGAAGATTAACAGCGTTAGCGTAAATCTCACCCGCCAATACCCTTAATCTTATACCGATATCCGAGGCTTCATCAGGAACTATCCCCGAAAGCTCTGTATATTTATCCGTCATACTTTTTAAAATTTCATCATAGGTCTGCATTTACTATCACCTGCCCCCTTCTTGTTTCTTCGTTACCGCTAACCGCTATAAGCAGGCTGATTTTGCCGTCGGCGGTTTTTTCAATATTCTCAACCTCGGCAACATATCCCGCAGTATTGATTAGTACCTCGTTTATAAGCGTGGTGGCGGTTTTTCGTGCACTAACGCTGTCACAATCAACACTGCCCAGTGTGGTACCTAAAGCCTTGTTATAGATAAAACTGCCCTTTTTAATTTTGGCACACAACAAAGCCTTTTCAAGGGCTTCTTCTATACCCTTGGCAAAAAGATAATCGCCGCAATTTGTAACACCTATATCGCCGTTAATAAGCAGAATATCCACTAATCTCCCACCTTCTCTCCGTTAATAAGCACCGAGCCGTCGTTTTTCAGCACAATGCTGGCACCACCAGCAGAATAAAGCATAAGCTCTCCGCGGCTGAGCTTTAAGGGCACCTTAGAAAGCACACCCACGCAGGCTTCGCCGCCTTCAAAGGGTACCACCACCGCACCCTCGCCTACAGGGGGAACGTAAGCAATTCCGTAGGGTGCCACTACCGAAACATCTCTGTGCTGTGTGCTGGAATCAACCTGAAGGCTTTCAGCCTGTGAAGAGGTGATACTACCCTTGGTGGCAGACTGTGCCGTCTTTTCTTTATTTATAAATGATGTAAGCCACATGCTATTCCTCCTTTCGCTTAAAAGTAAGCTTTGTATACTCACCCTTTTTGCCGGATATAAATCTTACCGCCGATACATAAAGCTTAAAATCCACTCCCTGCACATGGGCATCTTTACCCAAAGCATCACCGAAAAAACCTCGGCAAACTGCCTGAGCATAAAAGCTTTTGCCCCTTGCTTCGGCTAAAATCCTGTCTGCATCTATAAGGGTGGCGGCACTGCCAGAGGCAGTATTAAGATAGCGGATTTTACTAATTCCTTCGTTTTCGGCTTCGTTGTCAGCAACCAAACTACTGTAACCCTCGCCGTCCTTAAGCTTTACATATACGCCCGAAATTCTATTGCATCTTAAGTTCACAACTTTGAGGCTTTCAAAGGGAGTACCGCCTTTGCCAAACATAAGTGTATCGTCACTTTTAATGCCTTCAATATAAAGGATATCGCCCTCGCAGGCAGGAAAAGCACCATAAACCTCTTTGGCAAATCTTTTAATAACCGAAAAGCAAGAGGTTCCCTTGCTGACGGTAAACCTGCCCTGATATCCGCGGTTTTCTCCTATGTATTTTTTAAATCCGAAGGGCAAAGCATAGCGAGCAAAAATATCCTCTGTGGAAGGATTTACAAAGCTCATGGGATATGCCTCGTTATCAATAAGCCTTGATGCACTATTGCGTGCTGTAATCAGGGTGTGTCCCTTTTCGCTAAGTTCACGAATCTGCTCGTCAACCTCGCCGCTGAAAACCACCTTTTCCTGTCGGTAAAGGATAATTTCTTTAAGCACCGGAAGCTTTACATCAGCAAAGTCGAGCTCTAAACTATCGGCAGGAACGTCCTCCTCTCGGTTTAAAACGATGCTTAAGGGCGTGCCCGCAAAAATATTATTTCCGTATATATCAACCGCTTTTACTGTCAGCATACTTTAATCTCCCCAAAAGTCTCAAGCTCATCGGGTCGCCGCACCCGAGGATTAAGCTTTATGAGAGAATCCACCGAAACACCGTATTTGTAAGCTATGTCAAACAGGGTTTCTCCCTCTTTAACCTTGTGAATTTTCCCTGTTTTCAAATTCTCGTTACTACTGAGTTCTACAAACTGAAAGCTGTAGCTTATTCTGTCCGGAGTAACGTCAGCAAGGGCTGTAAGTCTTGTAAATAAAGCTTCTACAGGCTCTATTGTAGGCAAAGAAAGTATGCCCTTGCCACCCTCTGCATGCAGGGCATAAAGCTTGGCGTACTGGCTGAGGCAATCCTTACCTCTAAGCTCTCCCTTGCCGCTTATAACCCTGCATTTTCTGCCTGCGTATTCCTGCACCTCACCGCTATAGGGTAAGGTGTAGCTTACATTGTTAATTTTGCTTTCAATCTCTATGGAAAGCGGATTACACCAAAGAGTAAAGCCTTTATATCTCATTAAAGCAAGCTCCATATAAATCTCCTTAACTTTCAAAATCCGCGAAGTAACGCCTGCTGTCACGCTGAAGCTCCAAACTTAAGTCTTCGGCAAGACTTTCGTCATAGCCATAACCCGACGTCTCTGAATATTCTTTTTGAGAATAATCAATCATCCTGCACCTCTTTCTCAAAAAGCTCCATGCTTTTCGCTTTTATGTCGTAAGTAAAGCTTAAGCTTCCCCACTGAGAAAGGCCTCGGGTTATTTTATTTACCCTGCAGCTTCTGTACTCCTCGCAAAAGCCGTCATAATCAAGCCTTAGTTCAAACTCCTCTGCTCGGGTTTTCAGAAGCCTTGCAGTCTTAAGCTTTATAGTAAATCCTGTTTTGCCTGTTTCGGCAAAGCTATAACCCGAAAGAAGCTTTCCTTCTTTCTCAAGCTTATCGTCACTTTCAATTTCAAAAAGAATAAGCCCCTGCTCTTTAGTACCGTCAATGTAAAGTCCGCACACAGCTTCGGCTAAGCTTGTGTCCTCAACTACTACCTTTATATCGGCAAATAGAGTCGAGTTTGTACTGTTAAACTTCGGACTTTCCACCTCAATAGAGTTTACACTTAAACTCTCTCTTATAGCTTCAGAAATCCACATCGACACCTCAGAAAGGCGTTTGCCTCCCGCCCCGGATGGGGCGAGAAGGCAAAGATTAATTTCTGTACAAAACAAAGGCGAGGCACTGTCGGGATTTTTCTCAAACCTTGTTTTTCCTACACCGAGGCAAAGGGTAAAGGCACACACAGGGTTCTGTGAAAGCTCCCGACTGTAAGCATAAACACAGCTTACACCGCTAAGCTCTTTTTTAGCTTTTACGGCATCAACAATGCCTTTAATAATGCCGTCAGGCTTCATAAAAATCCTCCTCTAAAGGCATACCGTAGGGCGTAAGAACAGCCCATACATAAAGGCTCTCGTTCTTTAATGTTACGGTTTCGCTTCGTTTTAAAATATATTTTTTGCCGCTGTTTTCTACAATCGCACTTCCGAGCACAGGAAGACACGCCTCAGGTGGGCAGATTAGCAAATAATACCCTCCGTTAAAATATCCGTCAGGAAGCTGAGTACCGCCTAAATACATTTTGTTTTTGTAAAGCAAAGGCTGTAAAATTCCCGTTACCCTACGGCCACCCTTTTCGGTTGTAACAGTAAGACTCTCGCCGTACTTCTTAAGCTCTGTCAAAATACTTTTGTATACGCTCAAGCTTTTACCCTCCCGAAGTAAAAAT
>JAUNEH010000008.1:23714-37970 GCA_030525665.1 Ruminococcus sp. | reverse complement strand
AATCCGAGTCACAAAGCACATCGGAAAGAGCCTTATATTCTTCCTCAAAAAGCCTTTTTGCTCCCAAAAGCTTTTTGTCACCGACACTTACTTTCACCTCGCCTGCCGAAAAACTGTCAGGCTCGGTAGCCGTAATAATCAAGCAGTATTTGTAAAACGCCAACGCCCCGGCTGTGTATGCAAGTCTCAGCTTATTTGAGTCCGAAAGACTTTTTTCGGGCACCTTAAGCTTTGCTTTAATATCCTCTGCCGCCTCGTTGCACAGTTCTGAATAACGGCTTAAGTCTTTTCCCTCAAGACCACTCAGCAGACCGAAACGTCTTAAAACATCGTAAAAACTCAAGCTCTGTCACTCCTTAGTATGTAAGCTTTTTAGCGGCGTCCTTGTAAATCTTCGCAAAACCTGCAATAGACGTAATTGCGGCACGCTCAAGCTGACGGTCAATAAGCTTGTCGTAATCTGTCACTACGTCGCCTGCTACAACCATTTCAAGGGCACAGTTCTTGTCAAGACCAATAATGATGTCTGAGTCTATAGCCTGAGTGTGAATAAGGTTAGCGCCTAAGGGAGTAACCATCTTACCTGTGCCATGGAAGACCTGACCTGCGGCAGAATCCTTAAGCTCGGTTGTCTCTAAAATCTTCTGCATTGCCGCTGTAGGAGCCAAAATAGTATTAAGCTCATAAGGACTTAACGCTGCCCAAAGAGAAACAAGGTCGCTATATGTAAGCTTGCCTGCCTCAGCAGAAGCAACACCATCACAGGGGTTAGCATTGCCGTCACCGTTTAAAAGCACATCTACAGCATCCTTAAGCTGAGCACGTGCAATGTAGGCACCAATCTGCTTAAGAGTAACCGTAAAAAGGTCAAGTCGCTGAAAACGTAAAGCCTCGTATGAAGAAACAAGCATTCTGCCGCGTTTCTTAAGCTTGACAAGGTTTTCCTGAGTGCTTACCTTAGTTTCGGGAATATACGCGCCCTCATTAACCACCATAAGGGTCTTGTCCTCTTCAGCGGGAGTAGAGGCAATGCTTCTGTAGTCCATACCTGAGATATTAGTTTTTGTCGCAATAATACTTCCCAGCACGTCAGCCTGCTCCATACCCTGTCGAACAGCTCTGCTTACATACTCGGGAAAAAGCGCGGCAGAATCTGTTGTCTGGAAAAACTTCTCAACCTTATCAGACGCCGCACCGCTTACCTTGATGTCAAAACGCTTAAGCTGACGGGAAAAGGCATCTAAACCCTCTAACTCTGTGCCGACGTAATTCGCAGAAGGGTCAAGCTCCTCCAAAACCTGTGTCATACTTTTGCCAAGATTTGAGTACATACCCTTTTCTAATGAAATATTTTCATAAAATGCCATATTCATATACCTCCCTAAAATTAAAGAATAACACCGATAGTATCAATATCTGCTGATACTACAAGGTACTCTCTGCCTGAGTCATCTGCAGTAAACGCAGCTGAACCAGCCGCAGAAAGTGTCTGGTAACCCACGTTCACTGCACCATCAACGGGAATTTCCGCATAGCCCTTAATCTGCACCGCGGCATAGCCTTCTCTTACGTTTACGCAAACGCCAACTACCTTATCGCCACTCTCGCACGCGGCAACTGTGTTGTCGTCAATAAGTTTAACAAGCGAACCCTTAGTAACAGTCGTGTCTGCCTCAAAGGTTACAGTGTTATCACAAAATCCATTAAATCCTACGTTCATATATACCTCCGTTAAATAGTAAATTCTTTATTCTGCAAAGCCTTGCTTTTGCTTTTTCTGTCTGCGACAAGCTGTGGCTTTAAGGGCAAAATGCCCTCTGCTTTTTGTGAATATGCCGCAATAAATTCCTTAAGGTTAGCCGTAGTCATACCCTTTAAGGCACCCTTTACCGCAGGCTGTGAAATCTGAGGCTCTAAAAGAGCCATAAGCCTTGTAAACTCAGTCTCTAAAGAGAGTCTGTACTCCTTGCCCGCCTGTGCGTGTCTTTCAAGCTCTTTGATATAATCAAAAAGCTTCTCGCATTCTGCCTTTGTAAAGGCAACCTCAGCCTTTTTTTCAAGACTTTTCATAATTGCTTCCATGCTTTTTTCATTCCTTCCCTTAAGCTTTTTAAAGGACTTTGTAACGCCCGCCTCACGCTGTGCAGGCACCGCCACAAAGCTCCATTCGTATGCATCATAAGGGCTAATAAGCTCAGCAAAGCACAGTCTGTCGCCGTAGGTCTTACCCTTCTGATGATTACATTCGTGTGTGCCGAGACTCTTGCCGCAAACCGAGCAGATACTCTCAGAAACGGCACAGCCCACGCTTACCTCTTTTTTGATACCGCTGTCAATGGCTAAAATCGTTTCACTATTACCCTCGGTAAGTGGAATATACGCCCTTGCAGTAAGTCTGAAATAATCATCGCCCGTAACAGTTTTTCTGCCCTCAACAGCCTCAACCTTGCACTTAAATATACGTGCAGTCTGATTATTACTACTGCTTATGTGGTCAACAATTCCCGTTTTGCCCACAAAAAGCTTCTCAAGCGCAAAAAGAGATTCTACGGTAAAACGCTCAAAATCCCTGTCCACGTCATTGTCGCAAAGAGTAAGCGAAAACACATATACCTCGTCAGCTGTAAATGGGCGTCGGGTATAGTTATTAATTAGCTCAAGCTCACCCTCACGGGGGGGTGAATTCAAGTTAGTATTTCCTTCTGTCAAAACTGTGCCTCCGTTTCCTTTTCAAGTTTTTCTGCCTTAGCATTAATAAGTCGTGCATTGGCAAGCTCCACCTCATCCATAAGGCTTATGTTATTCCACTTAACGTCAAATGCAGAATTGATACCCATAAGCCTTAAATGCATAGAACAAATACGCCTTATAACAGGGGTCAGTATGCTTCTGAAATACTCAAGCTCGCTAGTCAAAATATCAGCCTGCACACTGCTCATTCGCTCGGTGCTGGACCAACTGAGTCCCAGCAAAAACGGCGGAATCGAGAGCTTCGAGACAATCTGCTCTAAAATATGCTTTAAGGGTACGTCGCACTCAAGCTCCTGATTATCGGCACCTATCACCTTAATCCCCACGTCACCTACACACACAAAGTCATAAACTCCGCTTGTGTCACGCATTGCCTTGCTCCACTCAGAAGCAATCACCCTTGCCCTTTCCTCGGGGTTAACAAATCCGCCCTCGGAAGGCTTGTAGGTTACCGCGTAGCGGATGTTCCCGATGCGGTCAAAATTTTTACCGATAGAACCGAAAATTTTAAGAAGTATAGAGCTTACAAAAGGTAACCCTCTTAAAATCGGCGTACCCTGAAGCTTGCCTGCCTCAGGCGACAAAAGCGACACCGCAAGAAACTGCTGATAAGGAAGCTCGGTGCATTCTCCCACACCCTTTTTGCATACCCTTACATCTAAAGGCGAGTCACCCTCTTTAAGCTCTATTTCATCAAAAGGAGCATTGTAAAGAGCACAAATCCCCCTGAAATTCGGGTCAGGAATCATTTCTCCCACAGCCTCGCCAAAAGTCAGCAAGTCCTCAAGATATGACCACACAAAGCTTTTAAGCCCATAAGCCGTACCACCGACCTTAACACTTTCAGCAAAGTCCTTTAATGCTCTGTGGCAATTTTTGTCGTCAGAGTAAAGCTCAAACTCTCCTACTAACCTGACAATCTTACAAATTGCCGCGTCTATAATCGGCACAGCCTCTCTTAAAGCCTTATACATCTCCCTTTCAGCCACTGCCGTCTGTCTGTTTAAAACCGCAAAAGGATGTGCCGAGTAACTACCGCTGTGTGCTGTCTGCACCGCGGCATACTGTGCTTTATTTTTCTTAGAAAATAACCTCACAGTCAGTCCTCCTGTCAGCGGCAATTGCACAAACACTGCAGTCACCGCTATTTAAAATTGTTGTGACAAAATACCGTATATCATCCATAGCGTGGTCATTTTCCTTAACGGGTATGTCGTCGCCGCTTAAAGCCCAGCGGTAAAGTGCAAACTCCCTTACCGAATCCGCACAGCTTTTACAAATTCTAATCCTTCCTTCTTTAAGTGCCGCCGACACCTGCCTTACCCCGTCAGTTACCGAGTTTTTAGCAGGTATTACGAAAAATTCGCCCTTTCGCCTAATAAGCTCTATGAAGCTTGCCGCCGAAGGGTCAACCACCACACATCTGACCCTTCGGCCCTCAATAAGCTTTTTAAGTCCCAGATAATGCTCCTCGTCCGTACGCTGAGCCCCCTCTTTCCGAGAGTCATAATAATACTCATCAAGTCTGTACCACACTTCCTCCTTTTTACCCCAAAGCCCAAAGGACGCAGGATTTACTGTGCCATAGTCACAGCTGACACAGTAATCCTCAAAAGGAGGCTCGGGTCTATCCCAAAAGGCATCCTCGCTTGCCATAAAGGGATAAACCGCACCTTCAAGCTCTACCCACTCACCCTTGATAAACCGCCTGTAAAAGGTACCCGAGTAAAGCCTCTCATACCTATTAACGGTCTCCTCACTAAGAGACGGATTGTCCTTCATAGTAAAATGAAGATACAAAGCATTTTTCTCATCTCGCTTTTTAATCCACTCCTGATAAAACCAATGGGCAGGATATTCGGGGTTGCAATTAAACCAGAATTTGGAGCCCGACACCGAGCACCTTGCCAGAGCCTGCTCAACAAATGACCGAGGCATCAGGGCAACCTCATCAAGCAACACCCCGCTTAACGTCATGCCCTGAATAAGCGAAGCAGAGGCTTCATCCTTACCGCCGAAAAGGTAAAAGCGGTTAACCCTTCCGCCATAAGAAATCACCAATAGATTCGAGGAAATCTTATCCTCCACCTCGAAGCCCAGACCTTTCAGTACCGATAATATGGGACTCACAACATTTCGCCTTGCCGAGCGTATCGTCTTCGAGCATATGGCAAACGAAGCATCCGAAAAGCGATAAAATGCCCACGCAATAAAAGAAACTCCCATTGCAAAGGTTTTGCCCGATCTTACAGCTCCATCGCATATAACTGCATCACGACCATTTTCCTTCGAGTCCTCACACCACCAGCTCATTACCCTGAGCTGTTGTTCTGACAAATGCCTGATTTTCACGTTTTTTCCTGCTCTTTCTCGCTCAGAGCCTTGGCAGAACGGCAAATAGCTTCATAAAATGAGGCTGCCCCGTCGCCGTCCTCGCCTTCGCCAAGCTTTTCGAGAGCCTTCATACGGTCAAAGAATTTAATCTCCATAGAACCGTCCTTGGGTCTTTTGATTTCCGACACCGAGTAAAGGTCCATATTCCTCAGCGTCTCAGGAGATGGGTTTTCCATATAAAGCAGAGAAACTGCGTCGGCAATACTGCCGAATGCAAGCCTCTGAAAACCCACAGCCGCCATCTTCGACAAGGACTTTTTCTGCAAAGAGCACAGCCGCCCGATTTCCTCGGTTATGTCGCTTCTTGACAAAAGCACATTTCCCGTCTTGCCTGCATCCCCTGTAAAGCCTGCCTTTTGGGCGGCGGCCGCCGCGTCGGCAAGGCTTAAATACAGCCTGCAAAATTCCTTTTCTTTTAATGAAAGACCTTTCTTTTTCATCAGACTCCTCCTTCTGTATAATCAGCAAATCGGTAAAACCGACTGCCGTTTGCGGGTTGCCCCGCTAACTACGCCCCCATAAAAAGAAAAAATTGCATAAAAATATGCAATTTTTCGTATTAAGTATAAAATTTTTAATTTTTTTGCAAAAAACACAACAAAAACCGTTCCAAAACAAAGGAACGGTTTATAAATACTATATGATTTCAGTTTCTTCCCACAAGATAATCAAGAGATACTTTATAATATTCCGCAAGACGTATCGCCGCCCACAACGGCAACTCTCTTTCTCCGCTTTCGTATCTTCTGTAAACTGTAAGCTGCATATTGAGCAGTTCAGCAATTTCTTTTTGTGTTTTGTCTGAATCCTCTCTAAGCTCTCTTACTTTACTATAAACAGCCATATTCTCACACCTTTATATGTAATAATTACATTATACATATAACACCGTTCGGTGTTGACAATTCGCACCGTTTGGTGCTATAATTGTCTAAAATAAGAACCCGCACAAAAGGACTTGATTTTTTGGACAGTAAAAATCCGTGCGGGTTCTTATAGAAATAAATGAGTACAAGTAAGCATATTGCCTACTCGACATTATTATAATCAATTCGACAACATAATAATGCAATACATCTGCAATATCGACAGCAATTTACAAAAACAATGCAAATTAAACCGCAATCGTAGTACATACCGCAACTTTACTTTAATTTATAATAGTATTACAAAGATAAACAAATGGAGAAGATATATGGGAAAATTTGACATACCAAAAGTACCTCCTACCACCACTAAAAGCATCCGCTTTCCCAACAACCTTATTGACGAGGTCAACTCTCGCCTTGTTGGTACGGACTGCACCTTTACTGCTTTTGTGGTAGAAGCTGTGCGGTTCGCGCTGAACGACTTAAAAGAAGAAGAAAACAATCGAAACATTTAATCACCCCCTAAAAAAATCGGGGTGATTTTTTTATTCACTGCTTCATATTAATTACCGAGGTGTACTGTATGAAAGTCTTTTCCATTACAAAAAAGGAAATATTAGCCGCAATGGGTGCCTTTCTCATTGCCTCTGCCGCCTTGAGTATCGGCGGTACAACAGTAAACAAAGCTGTCTCTGCCGCCGCTGAAAAACGTGATATCCCTATTTATTCGGTAAACACAGAAGAAAAAAAGGTTGCCATTTCCTTCGACGCCGCGTGGGGTAACGAGCAAACAACCGAGCTTCTTGACATTCTCGACAGATACGACGTAAAAGCCACCTTCTTCCTTGTAGGCCAATGGGTGGATAACTACCCCGACTCAGTCAAAGAAATAGCCGAAAAAGGACACGACGTAGAAAACCACTCCAACACCCACGCCCACATGCCCGAGCTTTCTTTAGAAGTAATGAAAGAGGAAATCGAAAGCTGTAACGAAAAAATCGAAGCTCTCACAGGCAAGTGTCCCACTCTTTTCCGACCTCCCTACGGCGATTATAACAACGACGTTGTAGGTGCAGTAAAGGCTCTTAATATGTACTGTATCCAGTGGGACGTTGACTCTCTGGATTGGAAGGACCTCAGTTCAGATGACATTACCCAAAGAGTAACTTCAAAGCTTCAGCCGGGCTCTATTGTGCTTCTTCATAATGGTGCCAAAAACACCCCCGCCGCCCTGCCCTCAATAATCGAAGGCATACGTGCACAGGGCTATGAATTGGTACCAATATCAGAGCTTGTGCCTAAGGGCGATTATGAAACCGACCACCAAGGCAGGATGAACATCGTTGAAGCTCCAACTGAAACAACAACTCAATAACAAAAATTTCCATAAATATATAGAGATTTAAAATCCATAATACTATTGCGGCAAGAAAGCAAGAGGTTGCTTAAAGTCGCATGATATACGGACGGAAAGCGTAAAAGCGAAAAGTGTTTGAATGAAGCTTTGTGTAAGTGTTTAGTGTATGCTTTTTGATATAAGTTTCTTTTAATTGTAATAAGATTACGATTTACCTTTTGTGTAAATTCATCTTCGTCTTTTCATACTTTTATGTTTTCCGTCCTCGGGTTATAAACATAAAAAGCCGCAGTGAGTAAATGAAAAACTCACTGCGGCTAATTGTTTTTAATTATTGAATTTTCTCAAAAGTGTACTTAACGCCTGCTTCATCAGTAACAGTTAAGTTTTTGCCCTCAATAAGAACTGTGTAAGCATACTCATCACTGTCGTTAAATACATAAACCTTAAGGTTGCCCTCGCCGTCGTAGTTGTATGTGCAAACAGTAGATGTTCTTATCTCACCCTGAATTTTTGTCTGATGAAGAGTAGTATTAGCAAAGAATTGCCACTCCATATCATCAGTAGGCGAAGTCATTGCCCAAGTACCGATAATGTCAGAGCCTGTGGGAACATAAGAATCAAAATCCTCAAAATCTGCGTAAATGTTTTCAACAGCCTTAGGCTCTTTTTCCTGACAAGCAGAAAGTGCACACAAAGAAAACGCCATGCACAAAACAAGTGCTAAACTAAAAATTCTTTTCATAACAATCACCTCATAATATGATAAGCAAATTATACAACACAAAGTCGCTTAAAGCAAGTATTATTTAATTTTTAATATTTCTGCGGCATTTTTGTAAAGAATCTTCTCACGTTGGCTGTCAGTAAGCTTAACCGCCATAAAACGGTCAAGCTCGCCTTTTGTGTCCCACATAGGAAAATCTGTACCAAACAAAAGCCTGTCCTCGCCAAATGTATGAATAAGCTCCGAAAATTTTTCGGGAGTTGTAAAACCCGAGGTAGAAGAAGTATCAACCATACAGTTTTCTTCACCCAAAAGGTACTTAACCCCCTCGTCATACACCGACCAACCGCCGAAATGAGCACCTATTACCAAAAGATTAGGAAACATTCTGCAGATTCGCTGAATTCTTCTGGGATGAGAGTAATCGTAGCGATAATCCCCTGCGTGCAAAAGAAGCGGCAGCTTGCCCTGCATATAATCGTAAGCCTCCAAGAGTCTGTCGTCGTCAACGTTAAACTGCTGAGTATCAGGGTGAAGCTTAATGCCCTTAAGCCCCATACTAACACATCTGTCAATCTCTGCGATTTTATTGTCATAATCCTGATGCAAAGAGCCGAAGGCATATATACTGCCTTTATTCTCAAAAGCTACTTTTGCCACATAGTCGTTGACAACCTCAACCTGATGCGGTGTAGTAGCAACCGCATGCACAACACACGTGTCAATTCCTGCTTCCTTGTGTGAAGCTATAAGTTCCTCAATGGTGCCTGTTCGCTCCATAACCTGAAAGTCGTAAAAAGCTCCCACCGCGTCCGTTGCCTTTCTGGCAATTTTTTCGGGATATATATGATTGTGAAAGTCGATAATTTTCAATATACTCACCTGATAAACTATAATAAACGAATGTATTATAGTATAAAATATAAAGCATTGCAAGTTTATGGTATATAAAGCGGTTTATTTACAGCAGGCAAACATCATTCGCCAATAAAAAAACACAGCACCCTTTTGAGTACTGTGTTTTCTTGGCGCGCTGCGGGGGACTCGAACCCTCGACCTACTGGTTCGTAGCCAGTTACTCTATCCAACTGAGCTAGCAGCGCATAAGCGGTTTTTATTGACCGCTAAATATATTAACACATTACTTTTAAAAAAGCAAGTGTAAATATGCCGAAATCTTAAAAATTATTACTCAAAAAATGAGAAAAATGCACGATAAGCCATATAAACATCAATTTTTGAGATAATTTCAAAGGGAGCATGCATCGAAAGCACAGGCACACCAAGGTCAACTGTGTCTACGTCCATATTGGCAATGTACTTTGCAATTGTACCGCCGCCGCCAAGGTCAACGCGGCCTAACTCGCCAACCTGCCAGATAATACCGTTTTTCTCAAGCATCGCTCTAATTTCACCCATATACTCAGCAGAAGCGTCGCTTGTGCCGCCCTTGCCGCCATGGCCTGTGTACTTAGAAATTACAACACCCCTATTCAGGTAGCTTGAGTTTCTGCCCTCAAATGCACTTGCATAGGTGGGGTCAAAAGCCGCGTTAACGTCAGCAGAAAGGCACTTGCTCTTAGAAATTGCATGGTAACCCTCTACACCCTCAGCCTTTGCAAGGTCATTGATAAAATAGCGTAAAAAGTCGCTCTGCATACCTGTGTTGCCATCACTGCCTGTCTCTTCTTTATCGCAAAGAACGGTAATAGCTGTATACTCGGGCATATCTGTATCGATAGCTGCCATAATTGCAGGATATGCACAGCATTTATCGTCGTGACCGTAACCGCCAAGCAAGCTTCTGTCAAAGCCTACGTCTCTTGTCTTATAAGTGGGCACAAGGCAAAGCTCAGCAGAAAGGAAATCGTTTTCTGTAATGCCATACTTCTGATTTAAAATACTCATCACGTTAAGCTTTACAAGCTCACCCTCGTCCTCGTCGCTATAGGGACGTGAGCCTACAAGTACGTTAAGGTCCTCGCCGTCAAAGGCTTTGCCCAAAGGCTTTGTTACCTGCTCGTAAGCAAGATGAGGCAAAAGGTCGGAAATACAAAGTACAGGCTCCGACTCATCCTCACCAAAGTTAACCTTTACGTTTGTTCCGTCAACCAGAGAAACCACACCGTGAAGAGCCAAAGGCATAGCAAGCCACTGGTACTTTCTGATGCCGCCGTAGTAATGCGTCTTGAAAAGTGCAAGGTCATTGGCCTCGTAAAGAGGATTGGGCTTTAAGTCAATTCTTGGGGAGTCAATGTGAGCAATAGCAAGTCTTGTGCCCTCGCTTACACCTTTCTTACCCATAACAGCCGCAATAAGTGCCTTGCCTCGGTTGTTATAATAAACCTTGTCACCGGCATTATACTTTTTGCCGCACTCAAACTCAACAAATCCGTTTTTCTCTAAAAGAGCTATTGAATACTCAACAGCATCTCTCTCGGTTTTTGAATTATCAAGAAATACCTTGTAATCCTCGCACCAAGCATCTGCCTTGGCAATTTCATCAACAGATAATTTCTTTATACCGCTTTTTGTGCTTAAAAGTAATTTTTCTTTTAGTTCTTTTGTTTTTGATGTTTCTTTATCACACATAAATTTTACCTCCGTTTATAATAATACACAATTATATATTATCACATCAAAGTATTATTTTCAATATTGATTATCAGCAAAATAAAGCTCTTTATACCTTAGAGTCGCATCCTGAATTTTTGCAACATAGTTTGAGGTTTCGCCGTACGGAATGTATGAAAGCGTCACCCCGTCCGAGGTGTAGATATCTTTCTCAAGCCACCCCTCAACAGCACCTATGCCTGCGTTATAAGCGGCACAGGCAGTATAAATATCGCCGAAATGCTCATATAACCAGCTTAAATAATACACCCCGTAATCAAGATTTACAAACGGGTCATACAGGTCGTCAGGCTTATATTCCTCGCCACGCTTTTCGCAAAGCCATACAAAGGTTTCGGGCATAATCTGCATAAGTCCCCTCGCACCGACGTCTGAGGTTGCGTTTTCATCAAACCTGCTTTCGGCGTATATCACCGCCGAAATAAGCTCCGGCTCAAGGTTGTATTTTTCACCTGCATCAATTATCTCCTGCTCGTACTTAAGAGGATACAAGCTGTGCTCGATACTAAGGCGGATTTTAGAAAACATATCGGTATAAATAAACACCGCCACGCAAAGCACAAGCAACAGCACAACCACCGCAAAACCCACACAGCCCGATTTTTTCTTTCTGCGTTTTCTACTCATCAAAAAGCTCCTTTGAAAGTTCTTCTGCTTTTTTTATAAGCTCCTCAGCTGTGCCGTTGTTCTCTATAACGTAACGGGACTTTTCGGTATAAAACTTATCGTCATTCTGTGCATTAAGCCTTAAGTAAGCATCCTCGAAACTTAAGCTGTCCCTTTCCATTATCCGCTGTGCTCTTAAATCTTTGTCAGCAATAACCGACACAACCACCGAGCACAACCTATTCAGTCCGCTTTCAAAAAGGGTAGGCGCGTCAAAGACTACTGCCTTTTCACCTGCTCTTTTATAGTAATCAAACTCATTTTTTGCAAGCTCAATAATCACAGGATGCGTACATCTGTTAAGCTTTTCTGTGTTTTCCTTAGAGCAAAAAGCCGCCCTCGCTAAGGCCTTGCGTATGACCTCGCCATTTTCATCGAAAATACCGCCACCAAAAGCCAACCTAAGGTTTTCCTTACATTCTTCGGTTTTTAATGCGGCATGTGCAAGCTCATCAGCATTTATCACCACAGCTCCGAGCTTTTCGAAAACCTCAGACACCGTACTTTTGCCTGCACCCGATTGACCTGTAAGCCCGATAATTTTAAAATCATCTGCCTCAAGATTAATCACCTCGAAGCCTGCGGCACGTATAAGTCGGTTTAAAACCGCCATACCAAGCCCCTCTGCCTCAGGACACCTTACATAAGCACACGTAACCCCCTCAAGCTCATCAATATGTCTCAAATCAGCAAAAAGATTATGAGCCTGAGCCTCTAAATCTGCCTTGCTTCCCATAACAATTGTGGGGATAGTAATATGCTCCTTGTCCTCTTCATAGCAAAGTGCCACAGTTTTACTGCCGTCCTGCTTATTAACAAAATCCCGAAAACTTCTGTCACTACCCTTAACCAAGCAAACCCTTGCATTTGGCGAGTAATGCTTATACTTCATACCGGGACTAAGGGCGGTTTCGCCCTCTTTTAATTTATTAAGCACAGCATCGCATACCTCGACCCTTTCGTAAACAGACATTAAATCCTCGGCAGTAATTCCGCCGGGTCTTAACACCGTAACAACTCCGTCTTTAATGCTTACAACTGTGCTTTCAAGGCCTACCTTGCATTCGCCACCATCAATAATGGCAGGGATTTTCCCCTTCATATCAGAATAAACATGATTAGCGGTTGTAGGGCTTGGGCTTCCAGAAAGATTTGCCGACGGTGCCGCCAAGGGACAACCTGCCGCCTTAATAAGCCTTTGTGCGTTTTTGTCTGCAGGAAACCTTACAGCGACAGTCGAAAGTCCGCCTGTGGTAATTTCGGGAACATTATCACTTTTGGGCATAATAATAGTAAGGGGCCCGGGCCAGAATGCATCGGCTAAAAGCTTAGCAACCCGAGGCACCTCGCTTACAAGATTAAACCTTTCAATCTCCTCAAAATCAGATATATGTACAATAAGAGGATTGTCTGAGGGCCTGCCCTTTGCCTCAAATATTCTTTTTACAGCCTCTTCGTCAAGGGCATTTGCCGCCAAGCCGTAAACGGTTTCTGTAGGCATACCTACTACGCCGCCTTCTTTTATAAAAGAAGCGGCAAGGTTTATGTCCTCTTCGCTTGTTCCTAATAATAATGTATTCATCTTAAGAGTTTTCCATACTTTCTTTTAACTTTTCTGCTCTGTCGGCGGCAACCAATGGGTCTATCAGTTGGTCAATATTACCGCCTAAAATTTCAGTTAATTTATATATTGTCAGACCTATTCTATGGTCTGTAACTCGGTTTTCGTGATAGTTATAGGTGCGTATTCGCTCGCTTCTGTCACCGGTGCCTACCTGACTTTTTCTCTCAGCCGCAATAGAGCCTGCCTGTTTCTCCTGCTCTTCCTGCAAAAGTCGGCTTTTAAGAACCTTCATTGCCTTATCCTTATTCTTATACTGACTTCTTTCATCCTGACATTCTACCACAGTACCTGTAGGTATATGGGTAATGCGTATAGCGCTGGAGGTTTTATTAATGTGCTGACCGCCTGCACCGGAAGAACGGAATGTGTCAATTTTAAGGTCATTAGGGTTGATTTCAAACTCTACGTCATCAGCTTCGGGCAAAACCGCAACCGTAACTGTAGAAGTATGAATCCTGCCTCCCGACTCAGTTTCAGGCACACGCTGAACCCTATGCACGCCACGCTCATATTTAAGACGAGAAAAAGCACCCATTCCCTCAATCATAAAAGAAATTTCCTTGTAGCCGCCAAGCTCCGTAGCATTTTCGTAAATAATACTATGGGTATACCCCATGCTTTCGCCGTACATAGAGTACATTCTGTAAAGTACACCTGCAAAAAGTGCTGCCTCCTCGCCGCCTGCACCGGCACGAATCTCAACGATAACGTTTTTGTCGTCGTTAGGGTCCTTGGGAAGAAGCAAGATTTTAAGCTCGCTTTCCAAAGCCTCTGCCTCTGTCTTAGCCTCGTCAAGCTCCATTTGAGCAAGGCTTTTCAGCTCTGAATCAAGGTTAGGAGTATCCAAAAGCTCCAAGGCGTCCTGCTCTCTTTGCTTTGCGTTTTTAAGCTTTTTGTAAGCCTCTACAATAGGCTCAATACCCTTTAGCTCTATCATTATTTTTTTCAGCTTTTCGCCATCAGCAGCGACGTCGGGCATACAAAGCTGATTGCTCAGTTCTTCTGCCCTTTTTTCAAAAACATTTATTTTATCAAACAAAATATCACCTTCCGGGTTAGCCACCCGAGGGCATTTCCGCCCGTTAGCCACGGGTGGGCTATTCCGCCTTTTGACAGGTTGGCTATAAATTTAACCTACAATTAACGGCGGGGTTATTGAGTGATGGATATTATTAGTATTATATCCTTTAGCCACGGTGGGCAATTCCGCCGTTAGCCACGGCGGGCATTTCCG
>JAUNEH010000008.1:22013-23704 GCA_030525665.1 Ruminococcus sp. | reverse complement strand
AATGGAGAAAGAAAAACAATATCAGAATGGTGTAGTTTATATAATATAAAACCTTTCATAAATGGCGGGGTTAAAAGTTAATATGAATGTTGTTGTAACCTTCATATAATTGCACGCAGGGCGTGCCACCATCATATTTGTCCCGTGGACAAATACTTCATAACGCAGTTACTTCATACGCCATTGGCGTACTTCATATTGCAAACTGCAATACTTAATTATTAATTATTTTCTTAATATTCTTTTCAACCTTACTACGGGGTATATACACCTCGTGATTACAACCTTTGCAGACTATTTTAAAATCCGCACCGATTCGTGTAACCTCAAAAAGATTACTGCCACATGGGTGAGGCTTCTTCATCTCTAATACGTCTCCAACCTTAATATCCATCGCTATTCCTCCACCGCGTAGTCTCTTACCTTGTGCCAGAACTGCTCGTCAACTATAGCCGCAACCTCTATTCCCTCGGCGGTATATTCCTCAGAAATAAGTGTACAGCTTTTGCGAATATCAGCCAAAAGTCCGCCCTTATCAAAAGGCAAAAGAAGCTTAACTTTTTTTACTCTTACAGGCAGGTTTTCCTCGATTGCCGAAAGGAGCCCCTTTATACCCTCGCCTGTCTTTGCACTTATGCGTACATATTCCTTTGACTCACCATGAAGTCCTACTGTATCATCAATATCGCACTTATTAAGAACAGAAACTATTGGCGTATCCTTACAGCCAAGCTCGGTAAGCAAATCTCTTGTAACCTCAAGGTGAAGCCTTGCCTCCGCAGAGCTTGCATCACAAACGTTAAGTATGATATCCGCCTGTGCGGCTTCCTCCAGGGTTGACTTAAAAGCTTCTACCAGATGATGAGGAAGTCTGCGTACAAAACCAACCGTATCTATAAGCATAACCGAAACTCCGTTGGGAAGCTTTAAGGCACGCGAGGTAGGGTCAAGCGTTGCAAAAAGCTTATCCTCGGCAAGTACGCCAGCCTCTGTGAGATAATTCATCAAAGTAGACTTACCTGCGTTTGTGTAACCTACAATTGCAACAGTAATTACTCCGTCCTTATCCCTGCGTTTTCTCAGCTGTTCGCGGTGATGCTCAACGTCTTTAAGCTGTTCTTTTAAAGTTTCCATCTTACGCCTTATATGACGGCGGTCTGTCTCAAGCTTTGTTTCACCGGGGCCGCGGGTACCAATACCTCCGCCAAGACGTGACAGCTCAATACCCTTACCTGTAAGACGCGGAAGCATATATTTAAGCTGAGCAAGCTCTACTTGAAGCTTACCCTCTCGGCTTCTGGCACGAATAGCAAAAATATCAAGAATAAGCATAGTGCGGTCAATAACCCTGACGTCGGTTTCTTTCTCAATATTTCTTATCTGGGTAGGCGAAAGCTCCATATCGAAGATAATCAGGTCAATGTCGTTATTCTGACAGTATTCCTTAATCTCCTCAAGCTTACCGCTTCCTACACAGGTAGCTGTGTCGGGCTTCTGAAGCTTCTGAGTAATGCTTGCCACTGCCTCGGCACCCGAGCTTTCAGCAAGCTCAAAAAGCTCGCTCAATGAGCTTTCAGCATCATAATCGCCTGTATCTACACTAACAAGCAGTGCCCTTGTGATTTTTTCCTCGGTGCTTATAAGCTCCATAATACCCTCCGAAAAATACAAATATATATTCAGTATACCCC